>JBCCXA010000005.1 GCA_039192515.1 Verrucomicrobiota bacterium
CATCATTTTCAATTAGGTAATCATAATCCAAGCTTTAGAAGCTAAAAATATAGCTCACGATTTGGCTAGGTGCAAAGAGGTAATTTGTCTTTATTGCAATATTTTTATGCTAAAATATTATAATATATACTCTATTTAATAATAATTAGCTCTGCTATTACTACTCAAAATATACGCCTCTTTGGCCATTCTTTTCTCAAAAAGCCTAATTCGATTTTCTATAATTTGCAGCATAATC
This sequence comes from Verrucomicrobiota bacterium, assembly GCA_039192515.1. Classification (NCBI taxonomy): domain Bacteria; kingdom Pseudomonadati; phylum Verrucomicrobiota; species Verrucomicrobiota bacterium. The sequence goes on from JBCCXA010000005.1 coordinate 239, forward strand.
AAGAAATTTAGTTCAATATTTGAATTGCAAATATTTACACACGAGACTTGTGCTAGGGGTCGCTACTAGCACTCTTTTAGACGGTATACTCTGATCAAGTTGATGTTGATGCAATCCGTTCTTACCGTAGGAGTCAACGCATATCGACAGGTAAATTGCACCATAAAATAATAGATTCCATTGAGGATATGCTACTGAGTAATACTAACAGCAATTCTTGATGCAATATCAGCGAATACCTCTTGGAGTTCAGTAGCTGTATCGGCCCTATAACAAACACCAAGCTTTTGGCCATCATAAAGCTTCTGCCCACTGTCACTGGATTTTACATTCGACATTGAGTAGTGTTCATTCTGTAAGCTTCGACCAAAAATTACCGTATAGACTGTTGCGTCGTGATCCTCTCTTGCTAACCAGCACTGAACCTCCGTCAGCCAATTAGCCTCTGTTAGAATTTTGCTTTGCGTAACATTCATCCAGCCCCCACTCTTCCAAGACCAGAATTGAGTGGGATGGCCACTAGTAGAGGACTCATGATCACCACCTAGATTAAATTCAGGATAAATTTCCTGCATACGGAAACTTCTATGAGTCCGCTGTCTATTCTTTGTGTTATTACCATCATGCTGTGCAGACATCCATGAGTCTATGCTGATATCTTCGAAAACATTGTCCCCATCATCCCAAGCACCAAACCGCGCATTACCTTGCACAGGTTTATTATTGTACCGTAAGTGATGGTTTTGGAATGATATACAACCGGGCTCCATTTCCAACTCCTCTACATCCATATTCCGGTTAGGATCGATAAGAGTGCTCGTCCAACGAATACTCTCATCAACATCTGGGGTCCTATAATAATAGTAGGGATACCTGTTAGGATTGGTTTGTAGCGCTTTCCATTCGTCGGGCCAACCAGCGTATAAGATCATCGTTGTGACATCAGTATTTTGATCTGTTGTCCAATTCTGACGAGGAGTGCGTATGCGGCCTGGAAATGTTAAAACTGCGTCCCCAGTCACCCTATTAACTTCATTAAAAATAATATCATCCATAAGTTGTTGCCCAACGAGAAATTGAGGCTTAGAAACTGCTGGACTTACTTCCATACCCGTCGCTGGATCAATCTCATTTGCAAAATAAACATAACTTGATCCATCATTGGAAACATAAGCATCCTTGCCAGCATCGACAACAGCATCGTTGTAATTAGACATCACTATTGGAATGGGTGTTTGGTTGACTAAGTTGTTTGCTCCCCCAAAGGTAGCATTTACCCATGTCCAGGGGGCCCAAAAATCATCGTTACGCGAGTCCAAATCGTTACCCCCTCTCACGGCTGCCTGAATACTGTTAACATCTGTGTCAGTCGAGTATTTTTCGCTCGATGCAACGCTGCGCCATGCGACATTTTTGGTATTCGTATACCATTTACTGATGTTGGTATTAATACCCTCCATGGTGGTCATATCCACGCCCTGTATTAAAGTAGCCAAATCATAATTGCCGGAATCCCCTCCGTTAGCACTCCTTTGATTGAATGTCACTCCAGCGAGATTACTGCTATAGCTAACAGGCTTAACGTAGTGAGTCCAGGGCACACTATCTTGGTCGTGAATCGTGTTATAACCAGGTCCTCGAACCATAGTCCTAGCGGAAGTGAATTGACCGTCTGTGAAGAAGACATAAGAAACTTTTACATTATCTCTAGCTTCTGGAACCGCTGAAAAATAATTCTCCACCATGTTATAAGCTAAACGCATAGCCTCTTGAGCATGAGTGTGTGGGCCTAATATGAAATCCTGCTCGATCTCATCATCAGTGTCCATCATATCCGTAATAGTTGCCTGAAAGCCTGTTCGAGGAACAAAGGGGCCATTCTTTGGAAACATAATCTTGCCTTTTCCCGCAAAGTAAACCACTCCAAATAAGTCTTGCGAATCATCAAATTCACTTACAAAATTTTTTACAGCCTGTTGCAGTGCTTCATAACGACGACCATCACCGGTGTCGTTGTTATTCATTGACTGTGAATTATCTAAAATAAGAATGGTCACAGACGGTCTGCGCGACACTTCAGTTTCTTGTGACATGTCTATCGTATCAATCCTAGCTAATGGAAGAAAATAAGTATTATGACTCACTTCAGCTTTCATTCTCACACTAATAGCCTGACTTTGTTGATAAGCCGTTGTATCAAGATTAGTATCCCATTCGTATCCATCGTAGATCGCATCACGTAATCCATTGGTTGCCGTATAGGTATATCCACCTTTACTCCCGCCCATATTATCCTCTCCATCATAGCCAAGCGTATTGGGCAATGGGAAAAGAGAGGAACTATCACCAGCACTGGTGGAAGAGTTGGCCTGAGTAGCCGCAAAGTAAATTGTATTCCCCTTAGAGCTTACAGATCTGAACTGATAGCCATCTGGATCACTGGTTAATTGAGTCCACCCACCAGGATTTCCCCAATTCGGATAATTCGCCTGAATCATATCCGCTACCACATCCTGCTGATCTCCTATATCCGTGCTATAGTTGGAGGCTAATCTCAAGGCTGCACCATCTACTGCCCGAATCAAGCGTGCTTCGTTTATGTAGTACATTCCAAAATCTAGGCCCATGCCTAAGAATAAAAGCATGGGAAGTAAGAGAATAGAGAAAAGGGCGGTATATTGTCCCTTTCTCTTACATCTATTTCTTTGACGGTGGTCAGGGTGCTCGGTTTTATTTTTTATTTTAGATCTCATGACTTTGCTCCTATCTGCGCTAGTAGTACGCTACTTCATAAATCTCATCAAACCCGGCCCAGCCCATTAAATTATCTAGCCCCGATATCATATTCACTTCTTGGAACAGCTCCACAGCGACGAATGTCTGCAAATATCCTAAGTAAGAAACACTGAGATTATAATTTTCAGGATTTTTTATTACATCATAAGTGGTTGCGGCACCGTCTACGGTTATAATCTTTTCCTCTGTTACAAATCGTGATCTAAAGTTATCACTTGTTCCCGGGAAGGATCTTGAATCATCTATGACCAATATATCATCAGCCTCGCCATCTATAACCCCATCACCATCCACATCAACATCATCATTCAGTGTCCCGGTTGAATCGATGCGCTTGACTACACTTACAAAGATATTCCAGGTATCATTATTTTTAGCGTTTTCACGATCAGCATAGTCTGTGGGCACAACCATTTGCATCGCTATATCTATAGCAGCTTGGAAAGGATCCTCACTGCCATCAGATGATTCTATCGATCCAAGGTTGACATCGCTTTCATCTGATGAGTCTACTGCCGTTGAATTTCCTGAGCCCCCAGTATCAATACTAGATTTCACCGATACGTAAGCTCGTGCCGACTCTCTTGCTACCGATGCTAATGCTTGCCCTCGACTCACTTGAAAAGCTAGATCATAGCCCACAAGTGTCATAGATAAGAAAAGCGCCGCAAACATAGCAAATTCAACAGTTGCCTGGCCTCTTTTAGTCGGTCTACTGCGAAATATCTTTAACTCAACATACTGCTTTGTTTTCATACGCATCCGGCCTTCTTGCAGTCCTTAATTGATAAAGAGCACCTCTGGATTCGTCAGACTAAATCCTTGCTCATTAATAACTGTCATTTGTTTGAAAATATTAAAGCTCTCTCCATCTCTTCCTAAAAAGCCCTCAATTAATGGAGTCACAAAGCTAAATTCTGAAGTTATTGTTAGAGTTAGACGATCTGAAGGCTCACCTCCGTCATTTGGAGTCATTGAAAAAGTTGCATCATCACCATCTGCATCTACCGCAATAATATTTGGTGTTGGGTTACTGACCTCTGCCATCTTAATAATCGAAGCCCTTCTATCCAATTTTGTATTAGCATCACTAGGATCCGTTTGGATCACCCTTCCTGTTACAGCAAATCTCGCCGTAGCTCTAAGCAGTCTATCCATACTCTGCGCTTGTAATGAATAGCGATTTAGGTCAACCACCCCAAATACCATCATCACAAATACAGGTAAACAGAGTGCAAATTCTACGGTGGACTGAGCTTTTTTTTGCTTTATTCGATTAGGTGAATATTGAACCAAACTCATTTTAGTTACCTTTATTATAGATAATATACTCGCTATTGTTTTTATAATCCAGGAGTTTTTTATCTTTTTTTGATCAATTTTCTTTTAATTTAGGTCAGCCTTAATATGGGTATCGTCAAATACGCTCCAAAGTTAACGCTTTTATTGACATGGCCATAAGGATTTTAGCCCGGATAATGGGAGAGAAGTAGCACGAGATGTTTAAAAAATTTGAGCAGGCCGACAGGGAGAGTCCAGGAAAATGTATCAACCATCTGATGCCTTTAGGAAACTCCATACTTCCTGGGGGCCAAGATCTTGCGCAGATCTTTAAGTCTCTATGGCATCGTTCAGTGCAGCTACTTTTTAGCAAAGAAGTTTTGCATTCGTATTATTAAGGAAAATCAAGTCAGCTCTACTCATAGATGCTCAAAAAGGAATATAAAAATGACTCCAGAGCTCTATACGGTGCTTATGTTATAACTTCCAAGCAGCCATCTTACCCTCGTTATTACGACAATAAACAACTCCATTTGCAAAGATAGGATCAACCCAGCTTCTACCACCATCTAGGACCTTCAATTCAGAAAGCTTTTTAAATCCCTGTGGACTAGGTTCTACCAAATAAAGAATATTTTTATCTGTGAGCGCTAATAGATGTTCCCCGACTAGGATAGTCATCCCCACACCCAATTTTTCTTTCCACATCAACTTGCCCGTTTTCCACTCAACACAACTGAGGCCATTATCGCGCTTCTTTGATACATGGTTCGTATGAAAACCGTAAAGATAACCATCTTTTAGGACCGACGTGCTAATTTGATTAGAAAAGTCATTATTCTTCCATATTGATTTGGCACTACTTCCCTTAACTTCCAATAATGCACTACCCGTGCCATAACCAGATGATAAAAACAATTCACTGCCATTGATTAAAGGTGTCGCGGCATTCACATCCCAATCTGTCTTCCACGGGAAATGCCAATTTTTACTACCACTTGTCCAATCAAAACTAGTCAATCCGCTGGCTCGAAAAACGAGCGCACTTGCCTTTCCCTCAAAATCACTGAATACAGGCGCGGCGTAACCTGCATCGCCAGAGCCACTTTTCCAAAGCAAACTTCCATCTTCCAATTTCAGTGCAACAACACCCCCACTTGGAGCTCCGGTATCAACAATGAGCTTGTTGTCATAGACTAAGGGGCTCCCAGCATATCCCCAATCTGGTCTTTGCCCTTTAAAATCATCTTGAAGATGCTTCTTCCACTTGATTGCACCAGAAGCTTTGTCGAAGCAAAAGAGATGTCCCTCATCACTCAAGGTAATCAGATAATCACCGGATACGACAGGCGTAGCTCCTGGCCCACCTTCGTACATTTTAGGTGAAAGCATGCAAGGATAGCTATGCTTCCAAATCACTTCACCCGTCTGTGCATCAAAGCAATAGACGGTGTCTTTGTCATCTACATTACCAAGCGTGTAGAGGCGATTATCTGATACCGCCATAGATGAGCATCCCTTGCCCACCTCGGCGGTCCAAAGTTGATTTGGTTTTTGCGAACTCCAATCTAGGTTTGAAATAGTTTCTTTCGAAACCCCATCTCTAGCCATACCTCTCCATTGTGGCCAGTCATCCCCATACAAATGGATCGAACAACTAAACGTCAACAGTATGAGACTAAGATGATGTAATTTTTCCCTCATAGATAAATCCTAAATCCAATTCATTATGCTTGCAACTTCTCAAACCGTTTGATGAAACAATAAAACATTCATTCAATTTTTAATCGAGAAACCGCATACTGTGCCATCACCTGCGCCAATAACCACCCACCCAGGAACTACCGCAGGACTTGAGGATAAACGCGAACCTATATCATACTGCCATACCAGCTCCCCGTCTTCATAAGTGACGCCATAGAATCGCCCGTCATTAGAGGCAACTAATACTACATCCCCGGCTATTACTGGAGATGAATCAACATCCCCCCTGGTCGCAAAATCCCACCAAAGCTCACCCGTATTCCTATCCAAACAATATACAAACTTATCTCGGCACCCGATGATAAGATACTCTTCAGTCACTGCTGGCGATGAAAAATAAGGGAAGTCGTTTCGCTTGAAACGCCATTTTTCTAAACCACTTCTGATGTCCACAGCTAAAACCTCCTCTCCGTAATGTCCTACATACCCAAAGCCACCTCTAACCGCCATAGAGCCCGCAATATATGATCCCGCTTCAATCAAACGAATTTGCTTACCCGTTGCTAAATCAATGACATAGATATTTGTATCGCACCCGCCGAGTAACACCTCATTCTTCTCTGTAACAGCTGGCGTACCATTGACACGATCCCCCGTTTCAAATTTCCAAAATAGATTTCTTTCCTCCGAGTCAAAACAATAGATTGAACCATCATAGGAACCTATTAGAACGAGTGTTTTATCATTCAATTGAGCGACATTAGGTGAAGACTTGATTTCACCCTCCGTTTCATAGATCCAGAGTGTCTTACCAGAATCCATGTCCAAGGCGTAAAACTCCCCTGCCTGGTTTCCCACAAAGATAACATCGCCAACGACTGCGCCCCCGCCTTCAACATTTGATACAAGCTCACGCTCCCATATCACCGATCCCGTCGACAAAGAAAGCGCTACAAACTTGCCAGCATCATTTCCTATAAAGACCTTATCCTTAGCGATAACTGGTGAACTTTTTACGGGAGCACCAGTATCATATTCCCAAGTCAGTTCTACCCCAGGCACTGATACATTCACAACTCCCTGTAACTGTTTGTTGCCACGAAATGGATTCCACTTTGCTTCGAAATTAGATTCAGATTGTTCAATAGTATTGTGGGTAAGATCTCCATCTCCACAGCTAGCAAGTGCAAGAAGTAACACAACTGGGATGCAACTAGATTGATACCTATCCATTTCTACATTAAGATAACTCTACATGGAGAAAGAACAAGCCATCCAACAAATCCGTGAGGCCTGCAATGAGATTTCAACTAGCCTTATGCAAATCCACCCGGCCCTATCAGGACTAAATCATGAGAAAACTAAAGATGCTATCATCAAGACCAGCTATGAACTGACAAAAAATGTTGAAGGTATTAAGAAGCATATCGCCAAACTCGAACAACGAGACAGCCAAGACACCATCACTTAAACCCGTATCACGCCATAGAAGTTGAAGGACATGGGTAAAAGCTTGGGTGACAAGGAAAAACGAAGCAATCAAGTGCGTGGAGCGCCCATCCAGAAAGAGTAGAAACATGGCCCTCAAAAAGGTAATACATCTTGGAGACTTTATGTTTCTTGAGGACAAGGCCTTACATAGATCCTTGAGTCTCTATGTCATTATTCGGGTTAAGCTCTTTGTATTGGTCTCTATCCTATTCTCCAACTCTTACCATCTGTTTAGGGAACGCCTAGGGTATGCCACCCTACTACTTCAGAGATTTCCCAAGAAGCAAGTGCGCGCAAGAACCTTTCCTCTTTGTGAGTGCCTTATGCTCTTTTTTTTCATTTCTCTAAAAATCTCATATGCAAACCTCAATACACCTAAGACATTAGACAACCGCTTTAAAATAGAATTAGTAGCGAAAGAACCTGATATCGTCACACCAGTTGGCGCATGCTTTAATCACAAGGGCCAGTTACTCGTAATCGAATCTCACACCCACCTTGCCAAAGGCAAACAACCCTTTCCTCATGATCGCATACGCATTCTATCTGATTCAGATGATGACGGCATCCCTGACAAATTCGACACCTTTTACGAAGGGTGCACAAACACCATGAGTCTTATCTACGGAAAAGGCAACTGGCTTTATGTCGCAACACGCCAGAAAATATTCAGAATCAAAGACACGGATGATGATCACAGGGCCGACATAGAAGAAACCATCATCACTCTTGAAACTTCTGAGGACTACCCACACAACGGGCTAGCGGGAGTTTGTTTCGATCGAAACGGAAAGCTTCATTTCGGTTTTGGAGAGAATATGGGCAAACCCTATGAGATCTATGGCACGGACCTGATTTGCTACAAAGGTCATGGCGATGGAGGCAGCATCTATCAATGTGACCCGGATGGCAAGAACCTCAAACAGATAGCAACTGGATTTTGGAATCCATTTAGCATGTGCTTCGATTCAGCAGGAAGACTTTTTGCAGTTGATAATGATCCTGACAGCCGACCTCCTTGTCGATTACTCCATATTGTACCTGGTGCTGACTTCGGTTATCAAGTTCGCTATGGCCGCAAAGGCACCCACCCCATGCAGTCCTGGAATGGGGAACTCCCTGGCACCCAAGGTATGGTATGTGGAACAGGGGAAGCTCCAAGTGGAATTATTGATTATCACGGAATGTTGCTAGGCACGAGTTGGGGACATCACACAATTGAACACTATGAAATCAGCCCGAAAGGAGCCACGTGGACTGGACATAAGAGGATCATCGTCCAGGGTAATGGTCAGTTCCGCCCGGTGGATTTCGCCCTAGCGCCAGACAATTCCATTTACATCACAGATTGGGTAGACACTCGTTATCCTGTTCATGGGAAAGGGCGTATTTGGCGACTCTCCTGGATCGAGCAGTCCTTACCTAAGCCATCCTTTGCTCATCTAACTAAAGCGGAAGAGGAAGCACAAATCATCCTTCAAACCCATGATCATAAAACCCTTTTAGCAGCATTATCTCATGAAGACCCAACTATTCGAACTGCTGCTCGCTGGCAACTACAAAATGATTTGAGCATAGAACAAATCAACCTTTCATCACTCCCCCCGCAGCAGCGCTTTGGTCTCTACCATGCACTCCGCAAACAATTCGACCTAGGAAAGCATTCTTTAGCCAAGCGAGATGAGCTTCTTCGCACTGGGCTTCAAGACCCTGACACCAACATCCAATTTCTAGCTGTGCAATGGATTGCTGACCATCACCTTAAAGAATATGAGAAAGATCTTGAGTTTCTCCTAAAAAATAATATTGATCATCCCTATCTTTTCAAAGCAACTCTTGCCGCCATCAGCCTGCTAGAGGGAGCAAAGGCCAACAATTTTAATATCATCAAAGTTCTTTTCAACTTACTTGAAGACGATAAACAAGTCGCCAAAGTTGGGCCACTAGCCTTAAGCCTTTTCCCACCTCATGAAAGCAAGCTAACCCTAGCTCGCCTAAAAGAACTTACTCTAATGAAGGACCCGCAGATTGTACGACAGGCTACTCGTATCCTAGCGCTCCGTGGATCGAATAAAAACCCAGATGAAGAAACCATGGACCTGCTTGCAGACATCGCCAAGTCCAACCCTCATCCTGAGGCACAAGCGGATGCGTTAATGGCTCTTGCCCTAAGTTCGAAACACCAAGCTCTAGTCGAACAATTTGCCCATGAGAAAAGTCCTAAGGGAAGAGAAGCTAAGCGACTTATTGACTGGCCACCATCCGACACCAGACCAACTCCTAACGACCTCGAACAATGGGTCAGAGAAGCAGCAAAAGGTGGTAATGCCGATGCCGGTTGGCGTATTTTTTACAGCCCTCGTGGCGGAACTTGCGCCACTTGCCATACTTATAATGGAAGAGGTATTGCCATAGGACCAGACCTCACTGGCATTGCTCGCAATTCCTCTATGAGGTCTGTTATCAGATCCATCTTAGACCCTAATGTTAATATTTCTCCCCAACACACTCATTGGACCATGGAAACAAAATCGGGACAGACCAAAATAGGCATTCCCTTAGATGATGTTGGCGGAGCAGGAAAAGAGCGCTATGTGGGACCTGATGGAGAAACCTTTATCCTCCGTCCAAATGAGATTACATCTAAAACCATGGCCACTCATTCCCTCATGCCTCCAGGCCTATTAAATACCATCAGCCTACAAGATTTCCGCGACTTAATGGCCTTTCTCCAAGCTGAGAACTAGCAAGTTTATCAATGCAAACCACATAGTGTGCCTCACACTTCTGTCATCTGAGGTAAGCCCGGTTGATGTCATAGAAGTTGAACCAGATTCATAAAAGCTTGAGTGAGAAGAAAAAGAGAGTCGATGTAAATCTATCAATCACATCCTCTATGCCTAGCTCTTATAAGCAAGCGAAGAGAAAGCGATCAAGCCTGCAAAACCCCAGCCCATATAGGAGTGGGACATGGGTCTGTGGATCTCTAGAGCAGTGATAGTCTAGGGGACTCTATACTTCTTGGGGGTAAGATATTGCGCAGATCTTTAAGTCCCTACTGCACTATCCAGATTAAAAGCGACGGCTTTTTTCCTTTTCATAGTCTTTCCATAGAGACCGACATCAATAGTTTGGAAGTTTTGAACGCCAGGCATCTACAAGTTTTTCCAGTTCTGAGACAACCTCTGGTTTCTTGGAGGCAAGGTTGTTCTTTTCTTCAAGGTCCTTACTTAAATCGTAAAGTTGGATCTGACTGTTTTGACCGCTATAATATTTCCAATTTCTCTTTCTTAGAGCTATGATTCCTCCCTGATTTCCATTATTCCAAAATAAAGGCTTCTTTCGCTTACGATCCTCGCCAAACCAAACCACCGAGACATCTTCTCCCTCCAAGCCATCGGGCAGATTTTTAATGCCTGTGATGGCTGCAAGGGTGGGCAACCAGTCTATGAAAGAAGTAACATTCTCCGTATCCACACGACCAGCGGGAACTTTACCCGGCCAGCGGATAATGAATGGCACGCGAACACCACCTTCCCATTGCGTATGTTTTTCTCCGCGAAATATACCGGCGTATCCAATCATATTTTCCGAGTAGGGCCGCACTCCCTTGGGTTTATAAACAACAGGCGCAGGACCTTGATCACTGGAGAAAACAAAAATCGTATTATCTCGGATCCCCAGTTCGTCAATGGCCTCAAGAACGCGCTTCACATTCAAATCAATCGAGTAGACGTCCGCCATATAATGCTGCATAGAAGAGTTAAAATCCCCACCAACCTCAATGACCTGATCAATTCGTGACTGCATGCGATCTGAGAACTTGGAGCGATCTACTTCAATACCCTTAAATTTCTCAACGAGGTTATCGGGTGGATTTACTGCAAAGTGCGTGCTATGCCCCATGATGTTAACATAGAATGGCTGCTTACCTGCAGTCTCTCTCATAAACTCAATTGCTGCATTTGTGAGATCGTCATCACGACCTGCTTCAAGGTCCTTGCTTTTGCCAATAATCTTTACAACATCGAGACCATAGGTTCCATCCACAGCCATCTCCTTCGGACCTATATGCCATTTACCAAAGAGCCCAGTGCGATAGCCCTTTTCTGTTTTTAAGAGCTCAGAAATCGTCATACGGCCTTGGAAACCGGCTCTGGCTGTAAATTTTTCAAATGTCGCGGGAAACCGTCCCGTCATCAAACCCGTTCGACTTGGATTACATGTGACCCCTGTGACATAGTGTTGTTCGAAACGGGTCGCTTCCGTGGTGAGTTTATCTAGTGTAGGTGTTTTAGCATAGGGGTGCCCGTAACACGCCAGATCTCCATAACCCAGATCATCGGCAAAGAACAAGACAATATTGGGAAGCTTTTCTTCAGCTAAAACACTGAAATGGAGACCCATGACAAAAACAAGCGCAAGCATATGTTTCATCATTTTTACTATGGTGGCTTTCATTAGATACTTAGAAGGAAAATATTTTGTAGTTAGACGTTTTGGTTGAAGTTTTGTTGTCACATATTTCATATTTTTTTCTCAAAGAGTTGCACATCATGCATTAACCATATGGTAAAAATACCCTTGCAGTCACGTCAAGTTGTTTAGAAAAATCCCTCATTTCCGTTGCAACACTAAGCCTTGGTGGCAGATCGCTAAGATTGAAAGCACCGACCTTAAGCCTATTCTCTCCTCATGAACTGTCACGACATGAAATCGTGTGTAAAAGCGAGAGCCTGCAAGACTTACGCGGCTTCAGAGATCCTCTCAAAGCATTTTGCATTCATTTTAAATCCGTATGATGTAATGATAGACATTAACATAAAGGTTCAACATGCATTCTTTTCATACTCCGCTTCTACCGGTGGTATCCAGGTAGAAAATAGCCTATGAGGACTGAATCCCCGAATCGAGTCCGGGATGACAGAGGGTCTGTTAGAGTTGATAATAAATTTGTAATTACTCTAACTAATCACTTAAAGCCAACTGCAATCGCCCGAGAGCCGCAATACTATAAACATAAGGATAAAGCTTTTCGTAGTACCATAGTCGAGCGAAATAGAATCCCATAGGATAAGCATCCACTCTTTCCTGGGTCCAGGCTTTCTCTAACCACTTGACAGCACTGCCACATGCTTCAGCCGCTGACTCACTAAAATGAACCTGCGTCCAAGCTGCTAATGCCTCTACTGCTAATGCCGTTTCCTCAATGGATCCGACAACATCTTGATCTCCACCCCAGCTTCCATCCTTATTCTGTGCCCTTAATAACCAGACAACGCCTTTCCTAGCCAACTTCTCTGACAAGCCCGTTTCCGCTAAGGCGAGAACTACACGAGAAGTTCCGTAGGTGCGGTTAACCTCTTCCCTTGTCTCTTGACACCCAAACCACAAAGGACACCAGCTCCCACCCTGCTCTATTTCCTTAGATAAATATTTCATAGCCTTTCTGCTAAAGCGGTCCATTCTCATTCTCAAGTCACTGCCCACTTGACTGCGCCAAGCCATTAGTGCTCTCAGGGCATGTGCTGTGATATCCGGTGAGCTACGATCAAAAGGTAAAGCGCCCCAGCCCCGGCAAAAAGTTGGAACACCTCCGTCCTTATTTTGTAAATCAAGAAGCCACTGAATCCCTTTCTCAGCACTTTCTTGGTTTCCGGATAAATACTTTAAGGCAAGAATAGCTCCCGAAGTATCATCCGCATCAGGAACGCCACCGCTAAGCGGTGTCCAAGCCCACCCACCGGGTAAAGCTTTTGTATAAGGATGCACCTGAGTAAATTGCTGAGTAAGCAACCAATCACTTACTTGCTTTTGTCCCTGATGATCTAGCAGCATTTCTAAACAAGCACCTGCCCCACTTCCATTAACCGCAAGAGTTGTCACCCAAGTATTTAGATTGGTATCAATAGGCCAGCTCCCATCTTCGCGCTGTGAGCGTAGGATAAAGGAAAGCCCGCGCTCAACAATTGGCGTATCCTTCAAACCAGCCTGGATTAAACTCATCGATACAAAACTCGTAAGAGGGGTCGCCTCTAAGAACCCGCCTCTTATCGGCTGGATAGACATCAGCTTCTGCAGCGCTCGAGGAAGGGCCCACTCACGCAACTTAGCTATGAGTGGATTAAGTGGCGGTTTTTTCACGTAACGGACAACGCCAATAGCTATCAGAGCTGGAAGCGCATAACTCACAACCGGCAAATGGATGCGCTCGAACCAACGATGCGGCAGTAAGGCTAATTCAAAAGGAAGTGACCGAACATTCTTCCATGCTTGTTGCTCATCTCCTAGACACCTACAGATAGCACACAAAGTCAGAATCGGAATAGAAAAGGTACGGTCTTTGCCATAGCGCTTTTCAATATGCTTCACTATATGCTCTGGCTCCAGAAGAATCATATCTCTCTCAAGCCAATGGCTTGCAGATTTATAGGACTCTTTAGAAATGTCACTGTCTGCTAAATGATAGGCAGCCCACACCAGCAAAGTGGTACTGACATTGCTTTTACTGCGAACCGTATCTCCCCATCCTCCATCTGCATTTTGATACTTGACCAACCATTCTAATGCTTCATCAACTTGGCTAGCATACTTCCGGTGGTCATAAAGAAATAACACCACCAATGCTGTTGCAGTCGATAATGCACTACTACTTAAAGCACCCATCCAAGTCCCGTCCTTATCTCTTAACGAAACAAGCTCGGTCAGAACCCGGCTTTTGAGATCATCAATGGCACCTAAGGGTGACGAACCTTCTTTTATCATGAATTTATAGACTCAAATGACCCAGTGCTAATAATCCATAGAATGTATACTCCGCATCTATCACCTCATCTGCCCAGTGACCATAGAAGCCTCCATCATTTACCCACAAAGAATCGACAAAATCCAAGCACTTTTCTTTAATCTCATTAAGTGACACCTGCTCACCTGACAAGGCATGTAAAGCTACCGCAGTAGACAGCAGATCAGGCATCGGAACCCGTGGACTAGCGCAGAAACCTCCCATTGGATGCACTCTCTCTAACAACCAATTAGTCGCTTCTTGGTCTTTTACAACTCCCATATTTCGGAACAGAGTTAGGACGGCTGAAGTAGCTGGGGTAGCACCCTCTTTCATACCACATTCATTTGCGAAACCACCATCCGGGCACTTCAGTTCTAATAAAGCATCAACCAATCTCCTTTCATTAACCATTTCAGACTGTAAATCACCAAATGCTCCATACGCGAGGAAACAACCGTAGGCAGAGGCTCTATTTGAATCCTTTTTGGGGTGATATCCCCCATTGGGACATCGGTAGGTTTCTATTCCCTCCAAGATACCGGACACAGAAATCTTCAGTGCCGCACACAGTCTCGCCAAACAACAATAATCAATAAAGGCCAAATCTCTCTTGCGCTGGACGCTCTCTACATAGTTCTTAATTTTTGCTTCCGGCAAATGCGAGCCGATAGATATCAAAGCATCTACCCCAAAGACTGTGTAATAAAGATCTGGCTTACCTTCTCGGTTCTTGAAACCGCCCGACGCGTCAAATTGATTCTTTAAAAAGTTATCAACCAGCGAAACTGACTCTTCAAGAACTTTGGACGACAGCTTCGCTACCTGAAGCATCTCTAGCCTCAAACTCATGACACCAACCCTTGATCTCGATATCATTAAAAATCTTCCCCATCACTCTTCGCAACAGGCCCTTCAGGTTCGGGTTATCGAGATCTTGCAAAGAACGTATGGCCTCTTCTTTGTAATTCTCCAATAAGCGAAGCGCCCGCTCATTAGCTTTCAGCCTGAAAACCATCTCTTTTATATCCTGTGGGGTCGTCCCATTAAGATACCCGCGACTCCACAATGCATCCATGACTTTCCTATCTTCATCCTTGGCTCTTTCCCTGGTTGTGGAAAGAACAATACTGGGTCGAATAGATTGCAAATCATTCAACCCCGTATCTTCACCAATGTCCTCAAGGTCATCCTTGATTTGATAAGCAATCCCTAACGCTTCGCTAAAGGCCTTTAAGACACCTTCTACTTCAGCATGTTTCCCCGCATAGCTAGCTCCTATTCTCAAGGCAACCTCGAAGGCCGGTGCCGTCTTTTGTTTAAAAATGCCCAAGACCTTCTTGGTAGGCAGTGCATTGGGAGATTGATTCCATTCCAATTCTGCACCCTGCCCCAAACAAAGTTCTCGCTGACCTTCACTTGCAATACGAATCATTTCCGAGCGAATTTCAGGAGCCGCTTCACAGCTAGCCAACAGTCGATAGCCTTCTCCAATCAAAAGGTCGCCTACATTTAAGGCAATGGGAATTCCATGCTCGGCATGCAGAGTCTCTTTACCATAGCGCTCTGCATCACTATCCTCAATATCATCATGCACCAGAGAAGCCTTATGAAAACATTCTACTGCCACCGCAACTTTCTTGAGGTCATCGGGAATAGGCTCCCCCTGATCTTTGCGCAACGCTTGAAAAACTGCGGCTGTTAGGAAAGGCCTCCATCGATTACCTCCACAAGCCAACCATTCTCTTGCTAAGGACTCCGGACCCCCTTCGCTTTGACCCATGATTGAATTCAGTGAACTTTCTGCAAACCACCCTTGGATATCCTCTCTCAGAGCATTAAGATTTAAGCGCCTTGTTTTATCTTCACTATTCAAGTGAATCACATCCCAAACCCAGTCATCATCTACTGTGGTATTGATGCAGTCATCTTGCAGTAAAGGCACAGCAATCCCAGGAATAGCTGCAGCATCCATATAGGGGAAGGTTCTCTCAAGGACTGGCAAACAACTTACTCCAACAATAGCTTCTATTTTGCCAGTCTGAATCAAAGACATGACAATCGCCGAACCCTCGGCCACTAGAACCGCATAACCCAATCGCTCTGCTTCATTTTGGAAATCCTGAATCGTGCAAAGTCCGCATTGCTTACATAACAAACCAAACTCGTCAAAGGGCGCCGGACATTTTTCCTCGACTCGAAGGCACTTGGGCAAGAGTAACAATCTTCTCTCATAGGGAATGGTTGCCAAAATATCCCTCCAGACCTCGTTATTGAGCAAAATACCGGTGTAATCTCTATATTGTCTATTGATTCCTTTAGACTCCAACAAGCGATCGGTAAGTGACTTTAATTCATCCAAGGGGACCGGCGGAACCGGGTTCGCTTCTTCTACAAACTCCCGCACATGCTGCAGCACATAATCACGCTCAATCTTTGTTTGAGGGATGTTTTTTTTAGGTTTTCGAAAGCGTGGTGCCGCCACTGCCTTAGGCAACGCAATACCGGTTGAAAATCTGTCTATTAGTTGATCTGCCATATACTCCTCTCCGCAAAGCTTCGCTAACTTTGCTCTTTGTTCTCCAAAGCGATTCTTGCTTTCTCCTTAGCGGCTATTGCCTTTTGTTCAATTTCTTCTTGAGATGGAAGCGCTGCTAAGACTTCTGGTGGAATAAAACCTCCCTCTGAAAGCTTATTAAGACATTTCTGACGCTCCTTTAATGCCCGCTCCGAATCTCTTTCTTTGGCAAAACGAGATTGCGCCTTTTCTGAGCGATTCCTCAAGGCCGAATAAACATCTCCACCCAGCAAGGCAGAAATGTCTACCTTCATTTTCTCCCTACCCACATCCTCGGCGCTTACTTCATCGCCATTGATAGGCCCGGATGCATACTTGGGAAACATGATCGCCACTTCCGGACAGACACGCGAACAAGCTGGACAATTCGTCTTACAGTTGTCTTGGTTTTGCACTTGAATCTGGTTTTGTTCATCTACTCCATAGACATCAAAAAGACAAAAACTTAGACACTGCATACAATTTGTGCAGCGATCATAATCAATAACTGGAAACCAGGGCTTCCAGTTTCCAGGCTGGTTTACCTTGCCCTCACCTTTTGTCTTCTCGATAAGATCTAGAACCTCTTGCGAGGTCAATCCATACCAGTCCTTTTCCTCAAAGATTACCGTGCCTTGTTCCTCAACAGGCTCCCCTAAGCCAATCCTTGAAATCTGATAACCTTTATCAAGAAGATCTGCGAATAATTCGTGGGATAATTGGGCGGATTGATCCCCCAACACAACTACTCGACAAATCTCGGTCTCCGCCAGTGCACTCATGCCACCTCCTCTTCTACTCCAGCGAGCAATTTATCAATAATAGTCTCTGCTAAATCCTCACGCATATTGACAACCTCAACCTCCTTGGGAAGGTCTTTTCCTGCATTATGAAAAAGTCCTTTCACCGCCCTTGGATAACAAGCGACAATTTTACTCGAACACTCTTCTTGACTATCAACCAAATGCTTGAGCCTTTCATCCTTACGAGCTGACATTTCACATAGATCTGACACCATATCAAAAGAGACACCAGACTCTACTAATGCCCGCAAAACATTATCTTTTACATCCTTAGGCACCACATTTGCGAAGGCGCAGCGGCAATAGAT
Source organism: Verrucomicrobiota bacterium (assembly GCA_039192515.1). Lineage (NCBI taxonomy): Bacteria > Pseudomonadati > Verrucomicrobiota > Verrucomicrobiota bacterium. The sequence goes on from JBCCXA010000005.1 coordinate 17,963, forward strand.
AATCTGTGATTTTGGGCTCATCTTTGTAAAAGCTCCACCTCATTCTCTACTTTAGCAGAATGATCTAACTTTCTATAAGCATTGAAATCATAAAACCAGAAGCGCTTCACCAGCCGGTACATCCAATGCTTCTCGGGTATCTCGTCTCCTGGTATATATTGACTTGTCCGCCTTTCCATTTGATCGAGTTCTGCTAGCGCAGTCTTTCGAATTGTGCTATCTTTAGCCTTATGCTTCTGCACCAAGTCTTTGACCAAATCTGGTCGTTCTAATACCACGCAGCCTCTCGTATGTTGGGCAGCAACCTCTCTAAAATCCTGCAAAAAAGCGGACCCAGTCATAGTCTCATAAATACCCCCCTGGTCCTCAATATTCTCTTTTGCAAATTGGATAATTGGACAGGGCTCGATTTCGCCTTTGGGACTGATATGATGACTAATGCCTGTAGCCATGGGGCATAAAGCATTACCCTCACCATCGTAGTATGCATCCACCAGCCCCAATGGCAGCTTAGCACGCATATCCACCACAAAGCGCCTCACCTTACTTACCTGCTCAGGACTCAAGGCAAGTTCAGGCGTCATCTGCGGTCCGACAGGGCGGTAAGTATGATACCAAGCATAATGCACCCCCATATTCATTAACTTACGCAACCACTCTTCTTGGAGTAGATCATCAATATTTGTTTGGCATAAGCTTGTCGCTACCCCAGTAATGACTTTTTCTCTTAAACAATTGTGAAGTCCTCTTAGGGTCCGCGTATAGACACCCTTCTTACCCCGTCGCTTATCGCTCACCACTTCATCCCCCTCTATACTGATTAGGGGTGTAGCATTTCCTAGCCTGCGTAGTTCCTTGGCAATTTTCTCTGTGATCAGCTGACCGTTCGTAAAGACTTGAAAATAACAATCCGGATGCGCCTCTATCACTCCAAGTAGATCCGGATGCATAAACGGCTCGCCCCCCAATAGACCAAAGAAGCGATTACCATGTTTTTTGGCATCCACAATCAATTTATTAAGAGAAGTGAGTGATATCATTTCACGCGGCGACTCTACATCAACCCAACAACCCTGGCATCTCAGGTTACAGCTATTGATAACTGAAATATATAGAAAGGGAGGAAAATAGATACCTTCTTTTAGTCGCTTTTTAAAGGCCTCTACAGACAACATACCTTTCCATCCAAAGTTATAACAAAACTTCCACAGCAACCTTGGGTCAGTTCCCGCCACCATTCTTGCTGCTAGTTTTAAAGTAACCATCAAATTTACACTTATCCTATGGTATCAATCATTCACTCCAACAAGATCTTTGTCTCTGTAAACAGGCACAGGCTTACCAGGCTTGAAATATTCCTGATGCTTTAAGACCCAACTCAAGCCTTGCGTGCTCAGGCTGTCTGTCACCTCTTTAATCACTTGATTGAGCACTTCTGGCTCGCCTTCGGCTCTCAAATTCAAAATCAACTCACCATCTTCCAACGGGTCCATTAATTCATGAGAAAGCTCAATCTCCCCCTCACTTCTAACAAGATTACCTGCTGCAATTTCCAATGGATCATCCATAGGCCCGAGAGTCATTTTTAAGTGAGCAACTTCACAACCAGATGCCTCCAAACCTCGTTGCACCTCTTGCCCGAACCATTTGAGAAATTCGTTGCCGTCTGTCTCTTCATTCCAGTTTAAATGTAGTGTAGCATTCAGCCAGCCCAGCATGGCTTCACCTTTACCATACCGTTCATAATCTATGGCCATAACGGCATTTGGATTCATACCTTCGCTCATCAACAGATCAAACCATGACTCTACCCCCTCCCCCTCCTTAGCCGAACAGACAACCACTCTCTTATCCGGATATAGTTCAAGCAATTTTCTTTTGAGCAAGTCCAACTGCGCCGCCTCGACTAAATCACACTTGTTGATAACCAGTAACTCCGCTTCCTCCAGTTGCTTCTGGTAAATATATAGAACATTTTTTGAAAACTTTTTCTGATCCAATATCCCTAGCACATTCATGGCCCGAATGGGATCCATCACCACACTAAGCGGTGTGACCACAAAATCATCTCCATAGAGACGGCTCATAGGCAAACAGACCGTTGCCATCAAGTCCGTGCAGCTACCTACAGGTTCTGCAATAAAAACATCCGGCTTATTATCCTCCTGCAAACTTCTTGCCGCTTCCACTAGACTATTAAAGCGACAGCAAAAACATCCTCCTCCTATTTCTCTGACAGGGTGTTCGTGAGACTTAACCAACGCTGTATCAACAAGACCTAAGCCTTGGTCGTTTGTAATCAATCCAACCTTGTAGCCTTTTTTAGTCAGATAATCAGCCAACCGAGTAATCGAAGTCGTCTTACCGGCTCCTAAAAATCCTCCTATCATTACATACCGTGCTATCATGATGCGTCTTCCTGCATTTTATCAATGGTTCGATCCAAAAATTCTACATAGCCATGAACATCCACACATTTTGGATCAGGTTTCCCTTTTACACTATAAAGCCAGCCATCGCGATAAGGATCTTTGCGGATGATGCAGGCATCTGCACTGACCAAAGGATTAATATCACCGAATTCACCAGCTATCACACTATATAAATCGCTGGCCGCTTTAAAACCTTCAATCCAGCCTATCACCTGTCCAGCCTCTATCAATTCCCCTTGCTTAACGTCAAACTCGCACTCGACTATTTCACCAAGCATACGAGTAGCAAATTTTGTAAAACCTATTTGCCAAACTCCATGATCTCCCAGCTCTTTCAACCAGAAATGTGAAGGGGAGTACATTTGATCGACAGGTAATCGAGTAGAAAAATGGGATCGCTTGTAGGCTATTTGTTTGACATTGTTTTGCGCTATGTTTTTCATTTTTCGCAAGATGAATACGCATCCATACGGATGGCATTTTCATATACTTTCACAAAATCCTTTTGCTCAAAATCTCTCGGATTAAATTGAGCTGTCCACTGTTTAGAAGCCATCTCAGCCATTGCTTCGACTCGATCCTTGGTTACCGATATCTCAGACACCATCTCGTGAAAACCTAACTCATGAAGCATCCGCTCAATATAATCAATGACACTATCATCCTTTGATCCTAACTCTAGGGAATCATACATGTGCTTGACATTCTCTATCTCCTGGTTGAGTCGCATGACCTCTGGCAACATCAAACCTACTGTTACGCCGTGAACAATCTTATAATGAGCAGTGAAGGGATTGGCACAGGAATGAGCACAACCCAGCATACTATTTTCAATCGCCAATCCTGCATAACTAGCACCTAACAACATGCTGCCACTTGCTTCGATATCACCGGGCTCAGCAAGAACCCTTTCAAAATGACTACTGAGCAGATGGAACGCCTCTCTTGAATAAAGCCTGGAGAAGCGATTCGCTCTTTTACACACCAAGCTTTCTATCGCATGCGCCAGCGCATCCATGCCTGTTGCCTTAATCACACTTGCAGGAGCTGTCATGACAAGCTCAGGATCAAGAAGCGCTACTTGAGCCATTGCCTTAGGATCCCCTAGAGCTCTCTTAACATGTGTTTTTTCATCGGCAATTAGAGCATAAGCCTGGCACTCGCTACCTGTCCCTGCTGTGGTGGGCACCGCCACAAAAGGCAACATCGGCTTCCTAGCTTTACCATAGCCAACATAATCAGAAATTGTCCCACCGTTAGTGAGTATGAAATTTGCGCCTTTCGCCGTATCCATGCTACTACCACCGCCAAACCCTATAATCAAATCAACTTCACCATAAGACTTGATAAAATCTAAACACTTGATTAGTGACCCCTCTGTCGGGTTCTCCTCCGCTTGGTCAAAGTAGCAGACTTCAACTCCATGCTTTTTCAAAAAGGAAAGCGCTCGGTCAGCATGACCTGCTGCCGCAACTCCGGGATCGGTCACCAGCAAAGCCTTGCTAGCCCCCAGGCTAGAAACTACTTCTCCTAGTCTAGCCACCACTCCCGCACCAAAAAATATTTTAGGCGCTCTCTTTGACTCAAATCCATCCATCATTTCTTTCATCAGGGCTTCAATTGGTAACAGTATAAACGTTCCTTATCCCTGACAAAAAAATGTTTTCCCGAGAGTGCTGGCAAAGCCTGCGTTTCCTCTGTCAATTGAGCCATCCCCAGAACTTTAGGCTCTTCCTTAGAAACGGGTAAAAGTATCAATTTTCCCTCTTGTGTAAAGACAAGCAACTGCGTGCCGTTGGTGATGAATGTCATCATTTCAGAATTAAAAGGCTCCTTTTCAAAATTGCTTTCCATATCTAGAGGCCAGTGCGTTTTCAGAGTGTCAGCATCCGCGCATGCTAAATTATAACTACTAAAGTAAACCAAATCACCCACGACAAGTGGAGTCGCTAATTCACTGGAGTAATCTTCCCCTTCCAACACCACCTTGTCGATGATTTTGCCCTTTGCATCAAAATCATAAACTCGGGCAGAATGATAATCATCTACCAGTAGCAATTTATCCTTCAACTTCACTGGTGCGGGAACTATATAGCCATTGGGCGATTCCAAATCTAATTTCCAAAGCTCTTTACCATCTTTTGGGGACCATCCCCTAAGTGTCTTAATATCAAAACCGATGATTTGCTCCACTCCAGCAAACTTTTCGACTAAAAAGCCTGCATAGTTTGCGTCGTAACACTCTGAGATCCAAACATCCAGGCCCGTTTTGGGATTTAAAGCTATTAGTCCCTCTTCGCCTCCTGCCATTAGAATTAAGTTACCTCCCGCTACTATCGGTGAAGCACAGTACCCCCAAATAGGCACCTTGCCTCCGTAATCTTCTACCAGATCGACTTCCCAGACTTTTTTACCGTCAGCAAGCTGGACTGCTATCACCTTACCAAAGGCGTTCACTAAATAGACTAGCTCATCAAGTATCAGAGGGTTGGCACGCGGACTTGCTCCAAAGTCCATCTCCTTTCCATTTGCAACCTCCACCTTCCACAACTCTTTTCCTGTAGCAGCGTCAACACACAAAAAGAAGTCTTTGCTGCCATCTTCAGCATGATCTGTGACTACTACATATTGATCCTTTACCGCAATACCCCCATAACACTCACCTGCAACATTCGTTTTCCAAATGAGCTTGGGTTCATGCCATTCCTCGGGCACATCAAAACTGAATCCATCCCCAGATGAGCCTAAAAAGCCTAACCAGTCTCCAGCATACAAATCATCTGTTAAACAACACGTGGACCATGCACTGGCCAGACTGAGAGCTACTAATTTATTGAGAAAGTGCATGGGTAGCTTTTACGTAACTTTACATTTTTGAGTGGGCCTAAGTTGTATCCATCAATCAATTATTCAAAAGCATACATATACTCAGATGCTCTAAGATACATTCGATTCCCAATAAAAACAGGGCAACTACGAAACTTTTCTACTTTATTCAGAGCAATTTGCTTGAGGCCCTCGTCCAAGTCCAACACAGCTGTCTGTCCTTCATCAGAACTAACCAGTAAATATTGACCCCCAAGTGTCATACTCGGAAAAGCAGTACCCTTCATTTCATCAATTTTTTGTGATTTTAAAATCTTACCTGTCTCACGATCCAAAACAGTCAATGTATACTCGTGACCCAAAGCATACACTTTTCCCTTGTGCACAATCAACGATGAGTAATAGCGCTCCTTGGCAACTTCGGCTTCCCATATTTTCTTTAGACCGTCTTTAATTTCTGATACAGTATCGGGTATTTTAAAGGCCTGAACCACACCTACTTTGCCATTATATCCCTGTGCATTAAATAACACACCACCATCAACGACTGGTTTATTGAAGGTCGACCACGGTTTTTCAGCCAATGTTTCGGCTAGTTCCAAATTGCTTAACATTTCACCTGTCTTTGCCACTAATATCTCTCCCTTATTTGTGAAAAGCATATCTTTACCCTCCACCTGAAAAACCACCGGGGTGCCAAAGTTCTGAGCAACCTCTGTTCTCCACACTTCCTCACCCGTCTTGGGGTCGAGTGCCACCGCGTCTTTGAATCTCACAATCAACTTGCCTGCGGCTAGCAAGGGTGTTGTCGAACCACCCCAGTTTTTGTGATCAGGCTTAGCCATCTGTTTGATCCAAAGCCGCTTACCTTCCAAGTCATAAGCTGCCACTATCCCAAGGCCATTTGCCACAAAAACAGATTCTCCATCAGTGACCGGTGTATAAGAGCTATATCCATTCGCATCATGAGTTTTGGGTTTTGAAGGCTCTCCCGGAAGAGCCGCTCTCTTTTCCTCTAGCCCCTTTATCTCCGTCACTATCTCCTTCCTCTTAGCTTTTGCGTCTGCATCATCCGGCTTGCGCTTTAGAATGCGTCCCAACTTCCTGTTCTCGGATTGCAAGCTTGCCAACTCCTCATCCAATTTCTCTTTGTCCTCCTTGGCCGCTTCAATTTTTTCTTTCTCTGCCTTAGACAGCTCCATGACATCTAAGTAACCATTCGTTCTCTCCCACAATACTTTACCGCTCTCTAGGTCTAAGCAAATAAGACTGGTTGGCTCAGAACAAATAAAAATTTTTCCATCTAAAATAACCGGACTCGCATTGCTCCAATCACTCATAGCAGTCTTCCAAAGAACATTTTCTGTAGGAGACCATTGCACCGGTGGCTCAATTCCTAGAAACTTGCCGCTGCCATCCCCACGCCATTCATAAATTTCTTTCCCGGGAGTTGCTCGCAACTCCGGCAATGGACTACCTAACAAAACCAAGCCATAGACCAAAGCTAATAACCTTCGACTTTCAAAACATAGCTTCCCTGATATAACAAATTTAAGTTGAAGGCGCGCACCCTTCCATGTAGCGCTTTTGCTTTGCTTTAGCATCGTTGCTTTTCTCCGTTTTAAAATACTTCCTACATCCAGTTTAGGCCGTTGTCTACATATAGCCTATGAAGGCAAAAATGGAATAAGTAATTAAATATTGCCTACCGCTTAAAAACCTATGACAACTCCCTTCGATGTCTCTCAACTCATTGCCATTCAAACTATTTCTAATCAATCAGAAAACGTAAGTCAGCTTTGGTGAGATGCTGTCAACTTTTGCTCGATTAGATCAATCATTTGACTAGGTGAAAATGGTTTAGATAAAAATCCTGCGCCATCAACTTGCTCTAGCAGAACTTGATACCTTTCGCTCATGTTACCCGTCATAAAGATGACAGGAAGAGAGACTGAATCGTTGAGATGATTAGCCTGTGCATAGACATCGAAACCATTTCCTACCTCGAGCTCGATATCAAGGACCAATAAATCAATATTCTCTCTAGCAACACAGTTTAATGCATCCTTTTCGTTGGTTGCTTTAAAAACTTTGTAACCAGATGCATTCAGGCAACGAGCCAAGCTATCAACCATCAACTGTTGATCATCCAATAGCAAAATTTGGAACTTTTCACCCATTTTTGTCCGATAAAGCCCAATAAGCTACCTTTAGATAGGTGTAAGAATCAACTAAAAAACACAACCCTTCTTCCATGCCAGAGCGACTCATTGATTTTCTGCATAGAAGACTCAAGCAAATGCGTTGGGAACGCAAGATAACCCAAGAGGAATTGGCAGAAAAAGCGGGCATGTCTTACAAATACTATCAAGCTGTTGAAGCTGGCCGGAAAAGAGATCTACGTCTCTCAACTCTCGAAAAAATTGCCCGAGCCTTGGACCTTACTGTATCCGAACTTCTGAATACCCAATACAAAAAATCAGGCTCACTCGCGGAAGCCCCTGCTCATTTCAAAATTCGCAAAATATCCAACTCCAAACGATAAACTCCATAGCCCTAGGATCTCATACAGATTCTCTTCTCTCTAACCCATCATGCGGATTCCGTTCATCTGTTCTCCCATGGCTACCTAGCGCAGCAATTTTAGCGACATGGGACACACCTCTTACTGAAAATAATTTAGAGCACTTTTGTCTTACCACAGTTCAACCGGGGTATCCAGGCATGTGATTTCAAGTTATTTTAGAATATAGTTTATTTTGTGTTAGATAAAATCTGTTTTTAAAGCATGCCCCATCTCTTTGATAGTAGGAACACCTACTTGCCTGGCTAGTTTTGTAATCTTTGCTTTGATTCTTTGGCCAACTTCTTTGAGTTCGGTAAATCTACCATTGGTCGCCAGCCCGTTTTTAACGAGGTCGCCATATTTAGCTCTCTTGCCGCTCTGCGCAGCCTCTAGGCATTATGCCAATGCAGGCCACTAGCTTCTTTAGGATTAGCAAAGCAGCTTATCTCTCCAATGATAGCACCCGCGCCAAAGGCTACCACTTCACGCATGCCCATCAGAGGTATGAGTTTTAAAAGCTCTGGATCTTCAAGAACCTCAGCAGCCATGCTCGCTTTAAGTTTTTTTCTGCACGCTTCGGCTTCCATAAACTGGTTAAAGAAGTCTTGGAGTAAAAGCTTTTGCATCGGTTGCCAGTTTCTTACTTTAAGAGCTCGGTCTCTTTGGCTAGTTTGTGTCAGTCGACATCCTTTGGCCAGGCGGACGCAGTAGTCACTTAAGAGGCTGCGAATATGGTTAGATTGACGCGATGAGTTCTTAACAGCTTTACAATATGCGTAAAAGATGTCTCGGCGAGTTCGGATTTTCTCATCAGGCTTCCATACACTATGAACCATACCACTTAGGTAGACACCTGCGAGTTTGATTGCACTGATCTTATCATTGCTACACTAGCTCTTAGGTATCTGACCAGATCATTTTTTCTGTAGATGCTTTTCACTCCACGTCACTGCGACGTTGAATACAAAATGAGAACTGAAGACTATATAGATGCATTGTTTACTTTAATACCTGGATTAACCTAGTCATTTGGGCAGGACGATCCATCTTGCTTGGATTATGGAGCAGTAGGTGGCCGAGAATACCTTGTAAGATAGACTCTTTGAGTTATAGACCTGAAGATTGTGCCAAGTCTTCAATAAACCGATTTCCGAGGTTATATAGAATATTTGCATCCTACTCTTGTGAAGTAGATGGGCGTGTCATCAACTCGTCTAGAATTGCATTTTCAGATATTATTTTTTAGAAGTTAAGTATAAGCAATGCAGTTTATAGAAAAAGTCGAGCGGCATCCTCAAACCTCATACAATCCTGATAACCCCTTACTATCGTGTCTTGTAGCTGGTCGAACATGAGAGGCGATAATAGCTAGTGTATTTGGATTTATATTAGTAGCCTTTTTATAGGTATTGTTTATTAGGAAAATATAATGGAACAATCTAGTCGATGCTCACGCTCTCAGCCGCCAGCTGGAGCTGCTCCTTCTTAAGAGATTGCGCTCCTCACCCCGCTCTGGCACAGTCTCTTAACCTGAGGGGATTCAGATCAACTTGGACATTGGAGAGAAAAAATATTGAGTATGAAATCTATCACTAAAATCCTTACCCTGTGCTTAGGCTTGTTTCTGCCCATAGTGATCGAAGCCGAAGTAACTGTAATGGGAAAAGTCCAATCACCAACTTGCTCCCTAGACGAAGAAGCCCTTGAGGAACGTAAAAACACCATCCTAAAGCAGATCAAAGACAAAACGGACCAAGTCGAAAGAATGAAAGAGGGATACAGATTAAGGTTCCCTAGAAGTGAAGAGAATATCAAGCTAACTACCTCCATCATCTTGCTGGAATCTCAGTGCTGCCCATTTTTAAATTTCCATATTACAGCCCTCGCTGGTTCGGATGACATCCAGTTTACGATCACGGCACCTCCCGATGCTCAACATCTCATCGATGAACTCTTCGTTTTAAACGAAAAATCCTCTAACAAGCTGCTTCAATCAACCTCGGCCAACGCCGAAGCCGACTGAGCTAATCGTTAGCAGTAATGAAACCAATCGTATTAATAGCGATCACAACACGTTTTTGTTCCTTATACCTTTTATGTCTAGCTATAAGCACAGGAATAAAACTCAATAATATCTATACAAATTATTCACTTAAACAAACATTTGGAGAAATAACAGAATGACAAGAAGTCGAATGCACTTCATACGCACAGCTCAGAAAAAAGCTAACGAGTGGTTTCATGGATTCTGGACCTTCTTTTTATCTCCTTTGTATTTCAAGGTCAACAAGTTGAACAACAGTCTAGAATAAAGATGATTAGAATATTTCAGCATGGTGACCATATTGAAATAGCCGAAATTTTTTTTAGGGCTATTCATGAAATTGGTTCAGAGGCCTACAATAAAGAGCAATGTTTAGCTTGGTCTGATAGAATCCCAGATTATGAACATTGGAAAAGCCGCTGCGAATTAAAAAAGCCATTCGTTTCAACTGAAAAGAGGGAAATCACTGGCTTCCTAGAGTTAGATTCCAATGGTCATATCGACTGTGCATATATTAAACCAGAGTTTAAGAGAAGGGGGATTATGACCAAGCTCGTTGAACACGCTATTCAGACATGCTTTGAAAACAAATTGGACAAAGTAGTTGTGGAGGCATCAATCTGTGCAAAACCTTTATTTGAGAAACTAGGTTTTACTGTGATGGAGGATTGCTTGGTAGATATCAAAGGAGTTAAATTAAGAAATTACAAAATGGAATTTCTCAAAAAGCACCCAGCCAAATTCAGTCGAGCAAATACACCTTGCTTATGAGCCTGGCTCTTCGTTAATTCCAGGTTCTTGCTAAATTTCTTGCCACATCATCCTCTCTGTCATTACGCCTGGCCGCCACCAAGCGGCTTTTATAAGAAGATGCATCAAATCCCTAAGCTGATCAGACTTACTACTAGGATCAAGTATCAGCATATTGCCATTCTCAATAGGTGCTCAGACCAGACGAAAGAAATCATGATTTCACGCAGTATAGCTACAGGTTGATTGAAGATGGTGTCTGCAATCTATTGGTAATAGTAAAACTAGAGATAGACTAGGTGAAGGCAGCCAACCAGTCTCGTCCTAACGCCCTAGCATCACTCAAAGGATCTTGCGTTAAAAAATTACTTTCCACAAAATTCCACCATGGACTTTAAGAATGGAAAACCTCTAAAGTATCTCCGTGAAACACTAGCCTATAAAGCTACCGTTCCCGTTTTTAAAGGAATTCCCATCATCCTTTTTCTCTTAAGATCGGTTATAATCCTAACACTAAACCTCCCGTCTCCATATATAGGCCTGAAGATGAAAAAGAAAATAATTTTTGAGTATTTACTACTGACCTTTCTAGCCTCCGCTAGCGAGATCATATATAGCCTGGTAAAGTTCTAGTTACGAGTGGCTCAATCCAGCACCCATAAGACACCTTTGAACATAGCTATGTAATCCCTCGGGTATGGAAGTCACCCACTTTGATTCTTCATGATGACTATCCAGCTTAGGCTCGAACTCTGCATTTATTGGATAGAGAAAAAAACAGCTGTTTATACTGTGAACTGGAATACCTTCAGGCCCATCGTGAAAGATTGTTTCCGTTGTATAGATAATCGGACCGACATGACAATCAATACCAACCTCTTCTTTGGCCTTGCGACAAGCGGTCTCTTTCATCATTTCCCCTTTTAATACTCGACCGCCCGGCACCCACCATTCGCCCTTTGCTGGAGAATCTTTACGCCTCACCAAAAGGACAGCGCCCCGTGCGACGATAGCTACATCCACACAGGCAATGGGCATGTTTGTTAATATCTGATAGTATAACGACTGAGGGATGAGTGAATGGGACACTTTTTCTCCTGATTTTTACTACATCTCATTAGTTCGACATTGCTTGAGCTTTTTTAAGCTCGGTATAAGGTCCAACAAAGAGCTGATGATACCATCTGCCAGCTTGCTCACTTCCTCCGTAGGCGGCAATAAATCAGGCACCATCACTACCACTGCGCCCGATGCGTGGCCCGCCCTAACACCTGGATGCGAGTCTTCTAAAACAAGGCATTTCTCGGGCTTAACCCCTAAATTTTCAGCTGCTTTTAAATAAATATCAGGGAAAGGCTTTCCTTGTTCCACTTGGTCGCCAGCTACTACCTGCTCTACTTTTGCCAACAGGCCTGTTGCCTTTAACTTTTCAAGTGCCTTAGCACGGTGCGTAGAGGTAGCTATTGCGCTGGGAATATTAATCTCATGAAGGATTTCAAAGACTTCGGAGACGCCTTTCATCACCGGTATTCCCTTCTCTTTCACTTCTCGATCATAATGTTGATAAAAAGCTTTTTCATATTCACTATAGGGAAAGTCTGGAGCTATTATCTCCTGAAACCTTTTCTTTGCATCCTTACCATTCCGACCAATTAGACCAAGAGAAAATGCCTGATCTAGCTCATAGCCAAAGCAAGCTGCTGCCCTTCGAGATGCTCTCTGGCTCATGCTTTCCGTATCCAACAACAATCCGTCCATGTCAAAAAGCACGGCCTCAATCTTTTCTATTTTCTTTTGCCACATTTTTCTAATCAATTTATAGAAGCTCTTTTGGAAATAGCTAGCAGTGGCTGTTCAAAAATTTGCCATATCCCCTAGCTATTTCACCTTGCCAAATCAGCACATATCTCCAACTATAAGCTTGAGAATGATCTATTTTACTTTGCAGCCACTTAGGGTCGCCATTGATACCTCGATTCTCAACGGAACGGCAAAAAAGATTTTGAAAGGATGCTCAACTTTAAAAGGGCTTCAAGAAACATTGGGATATGAAGATCAAACTTCAATGCCAGAGGAAATTATTAAAGGATTTCAGCCTCAGAAAAATAACAGAGATTTTGTTGACATCGTTCTGAATAACCAGAAACGCTCTAGTATGCGAGCCAAGCGTATTGCCAAAGGGTTTCCCGACTTCCAAAACCGTCTAGGCATTCGAGGATGGGTCCAGAAGACTTTTTTTGATAAGTCGGAGCTCTCACTCAATATCGAGTATGAGGCAATCGAATGGATCCATCAGTCGCTTCGGTTCAATTTGCTCGTTAGCCTACATGACATGCTTATTGGCACGGTTGCTTCAGGGGAGCCTAGGGAAGTCGATTTTTCGGAGATATCCAGCTACCCTAACCCTATATCTGAAATGTTAACAAATCATGACAGGGGCAGGGCCCAACGCATCACCCAAGCACTCAGCTCACCTCTGGACAAAGTTTCGCCAGAGGTGCTTGTGGACGATTTTGCAGGTTACGTGATCTACCAAAGATCCAGGGGGTTTGCCTACTATTATTCTGAAAATGAGTAAAACTGCCTCAGGATTTAGGCGCAATATCTTTTCTTAATTCTTCGAAGTCAGATGACTCACATTTAAGAACAAACCCCTCGGTACAGGACTTTAAACGCTCCCAGTCTTTTCTTAAATCCTCTGCTTCCTGAGTTGTGATCTTACCATCTTCAGCTGCCTTTGCGACCACCATTAACATATCGGCAAAATTCTGCACGACTTGGTTGGTTGCAGAAGAGAGATTCGTATCTAGCTCTATAGCCTTTGGGTCCTTTAAAAAAAAACCACCCGCTTGGTTGCAGAGCCATTCGATTATGCGCCTTTCTTTTGTGTAGCGGATTAGTAAAGCAACCCGATCCAAGGGGTTCCTACTCCCACTCTGATCTTCCCCATAAGGCTCCGACCATTTATAGACTAATGACAGCGAGACACCAATCGCGTTTGATATCTCCTTGGGATTCTTCTTTTTAAAAACCTCTCGAAATACTTCCCAAGACTGCATTCAAGCATTCTCTTTGGATTCTAAATTAAATAAAGCATAATTAGCTTGAAAACTTTTCTAAGGAATCTTGACGTGAAACATAGCTCTTTTGGGTGCTGGGTATCCTTCTATTGTCTTGCTTCTATCATGTGAATCTAGGAAATCTGGTAGTGATTCAAAGCGCATCCACTTAGTAGAGCGCTGCTCTGCTTGGGTAGTGTTAGTGACATCCAACAAGACAATCTCCTTCATACCTACCCGCTTGAGCCAACGCTCTAATTCAAGACAGGAGGGAATGAACCAGACATTGCGCATTTTGGCGTACCTACCTCCTGGCACCAGAACCTCTCCAGCTTTTCCATCTATGACTAGCGTCTCTAGAATTAATTCACCTCCATCTCGCAAGCAGCTTCTCAATTTAATAAGATGGTCAAATGGCGACCTTTGATGATAGAGCACACCCATAGAGAAAACGGTGTCAAATGCCGTAACATTCTCTAGAACATCTTCGAACCCAATGGGCAAGACCCAGAATCGTTTTGCATCTTCTGGAGAAGCAAAACGTTTAGCAACCTGGCACTGCATCACATATAGCAAGTAGGGATCAATGCCTACCACATATTCAGCACCTTCACCCAACATCCTCCATCCATAATACCCATTCCCTGACCCCACGTCTAAAACGCGCTTGCCTGCTAATGATATTCTCTTTGTTTTCAAGCGATCCCATTTAACATAAGAGCGCCATTCAGTATCTATTTCGACACCTCCTATTTCAAAGGGCCCTTTTCGCCAGGGATGAAAGCTTTGTAATTGATCCGTTAGGATCTTCCTATTTGGCAAATCTAAAACATTACCTAGCTTGACAACATCTGAGGAAAGCGAGCGTGTCTTGGCAGACGCTGAGGGCATTTTAGCTAATTGATCCAACCAAATAGATAGATGCCCATTTTTCTGAGTGTCAAAGGCTTCCTTGAGTTTAAAGGTTAGTTTATCTACCCAAGAGCTAAGAGCCTTATCTCTTTCAAATACCTGGTAAAAGTTTTGATAGAAATCTTCCGGCATGCACAAAACAAATTAGCGCTCAAGAACTACCCACCCAACTTTCTGCAGAGCTTGACATCAGGTTCAGATACTAATAATCCATCCAATTGCTTAAAGCCATTTTGAATATGCGACTTTTGTAAGTGCTCATCTAAATCCTGCATAGATTCCCATTCTTCTACAAAGCTGAATTGTGCTTCATTGCCTGCACTTACCCACAACTCATACCGTATACAACCTTTATCTTGCGCGTGGGTGGGCCCAATGAATCCCTCTAAAATCTCTTGAACTTTGTTAGCTTTTCCGGGCAAAGCCTCAGCACATGCAATGACATAAACTTTGGAATTCTCCATAACTTATGTTATATGGCAAATGACTCTTTAGACAAGAAAGAGAATTCACCATAAAACTAATATAAGGAAAAAGTATGAAATCATTAAAAGCATTAGTCGTTACGGGCTTAGCGCTCTTTGCACTTAGCTCTCAAATAACCCTGCAAGCACATTGCCAAGTACCCTGTGGTATCTATGGCGACCCTACTCGCTTTGAAATACTCAAAGAACATGTTAAAACCATCAAGAAGGCAATGACTGAAATTGAAAATAGCTCTACCAATAAAAACCAAGTAGCACGCTGGGTTCTAAACAAAGAAGAGCACGCAAGTAAAATCATTGATGAGGCAGGTAACTACTTTTTGGCTCAACGAATCAAGTTTGATCAAAAAGACTATGAGGAAAGTTTGAAACTTTTGCATCAAATGATTGTTCACTCCATGAAGTGCAAGCAAACCACTGATCCCACAAATGCTGACAAGCTAGAAAAAGTCATCCTAGACTTTGAAAAGCTTTACAATACCAAATAGATTCAACTGCTTTTCATAATTTTCTCAAAAAGGCTCTTCCCATAGATGAGGAGCCTTTTTTATGGAATAAATACACGTCACAAGCATCTAACTTCGTATTGTGAATAGAACTATAAATATTAGATGCATTATCACTCTGCTACTAATGTCTATATCTGCACAAACTGCGCAAGCGACCTTCCTTTTTGAAAGCACCGATAAGCAAAGCACTCTCCTAGAACTCTATACTTCGGAGGGGTGCAGTAGCTGCCCTCCTGCCGAAAAATGGCTCAACTCCTTGCAATCACATCCCGAGCTTTGGAAGTCTTTTGTTCCTATAGCTTTCCATGTAAATTACTGGGACTATCTTGGCTGGAAAGACCAGTTTGCTGACCCTAACTATACGAAACGCCAAAAGGAATATTCACGCGCCTGGAAATCGCAGTCTGTTTACACACCAGGCTTCGTTAATAATGGAATGGAGTACAGGCATTGGTTTCAGACTAAGAAGCTGCCCCATCCATCAAACAAAAATGTAGGGCAACTTAGGTTAGAAAGCTCTGAAAAGGGCTATGTCAGCATATTGTTTACTCCAGCATCGCCAGCAAAAGGACTATTTTCAGCCCAATTGTCATTATTAGGTTTTGATCTATCCTCTCAAGTAACACGAGGGGAAAACAGTGGCAAAAATCTTAAGCATCAGTTCGTAGCACTCTCATTGAATAAGGTTGCTCTCACAACAAATAATAATCGTGCTTGGACTGGACAAGTGCCCTTTCCTAAAAATAAATTCAAATCTGAGAAAACAGCCATGGTTGCTTGGGTCCATAGAGAAGGGGCGCTAACACCCATACAAGCTACAGGAGGCTGGTTAAACTAATGTTTAAAATTAATGAATAAATTAACACAATATTTCGCAATAGTTCTTTTGCTAGGATTTCTAAATACCTCGATCCAGTCTAAAACAGAAAGTGCAACTTTTGGTGCAGGATGTTTCTGGTGCGTTGAAGCAATCTATGAAAGCTATGACGGTGTCATTGAAGCAGTATCTGGCTACACAGGAGGAAGTGCATCTAACGCCACTTATAAAAAAGTAAGCAGCAAGCAAACCGAGCATATTGAGGTGGTTAGAGTCACATTCGACCCAAGTAAAATATCTTATGAAAAGCTACTCGACCTTTTTTGGGAAATACATGACCCTACCAACCCTAACGGAGTATGGCCAGATTTTGGGAAACCCTATCGATCTAGTCTCTTCTATGAAAATGACTCTCAGAAGGATATTATTGAAAAATCCAAACAGAGGCTGACCGCGTCCGGAGTTTATAAAAAGCCAATTGCAACACTTATCCGTCCTCTAGAAAAATTTTATCCAGCCGAAGACTACCATCAGAATTTTGTCAAACGGAACCCGAATCAAAGGTACGTTAAAAATATAGCTCTTAAAAAATTAAAGAAGCACGGCTCTAAATAAAACAAGCGTTTCCAGCTTTTCATATCGGCTTGTAACTCCCCATCCGCTCAGCAGCGAAAACCCCCGCGAACATTGCTTTCGCTATCTGAGTAAATCGCATTAGTAAGGAATTTAAACTTTATCTTAGCTCGTGCTTACTGTAGTATTAGTTTTTGTTATTAAACTAATAACCTCATAAGAACTACAATATGAAGTGTGATTTATGAAAAAAATTTACTCTACCACTACTAGAAGCACGCGACGGGACTTTCTTAAAAAATCGGCAATCTACGGCACTTTTAGTATATTACCTAGTTATCTTGCTCTGGGAAATAAGTCGGGTAAGCTCCCCGCTAGTGAACGCGTAAACGTAGCTTTTGTAGGAATTGCCAATCGGGGTAAAACCAATCTTGGGGGCTGCAAGAAAACAGGCCTTGCCAACTGTGTAGCACTCTGCGACATAGATATTCATAGCGAAGAGGCTAAAGAACAGACTACTAAATTCCCAGACGCCAAGACGTTTACGGATTGGAGAAAAATGTTCGATGAGATGGGCGACGAGATTGATGCCGTAGTCATTAGCACCCCTGACCACTCGCACTTTTCAGTAACTATGCAGGCCATGGACCTGGGTAAACACGTTTATTGTGAAAAGCCACTCGCGCACACCTTTGGTCAATGTGAAAGACTCATTGCTAAAGCAGAGAAAACCGGTGTTGCCACCCAGATGGGCAACCAAGGCCACTCGGGTGGCAATTACTTCCAATTTAAGCTATGGTCAGAAAAGCGAATCATCAAAGATGTTACCAAGATAACGGCTCATATGAATAGCAAGCGTCGCTGGCACAGCTGGAAAAACATCTCAGCATATCCAGAGCAATCAGTTAAAGAGGGCGTTGACTGGGATCTTTGGCTTGACTCTGCACCAGAGCATCCTTACAGCGACAAGCTTCATCCTGGAGACTGGAGAAGTTGGTATGACTACGGAAGCGGAGCCTTCGGAGACTGGGGACCCCATATATTAGATACCTGTCACCGATTCTTAGAGCTTGGATATCCCACCAAAATAAAAGCTGTCAAACGTGATACGACCAGCAGCCTTATTTACCCTGTTGCCAGCACGATTCAATTTGACTTCGCCCCTCGTAATAACATGCCTGCCTGCCATGTAACTTGGTACGATGGACAGGGTAATTTTCCTGAGGTTGAAGAGGAACTAGGTAGACTCAATTCAGATGGCATAAGACAACCAGTTAATTTGAGCAAGCCTGGTAAGATCATCTATGGAAAAGCAACTGATGGCTCTGATCTCGTTTTCCAAGGCGGCTCACACGCTAAAACTTTACGCATCATTCCCGATGAGAAGCTAAAAGAATTAGCAGCTACTCTTCCTAAGATCGCAACTAAACAATCAGGACACTATAAAAACTTCCTACTAGGCTGTAAAGGAGAAGAGGAGCCCCGTTCTCCATTTGCAGTGGGAGGCACGCTAACTCAAGTATTCAACCTAGGTATTCTAGCCCAACGTTTTGGAGGTGAAATTCAATTTGACCCGAGCACCAAGCAAATCACCAATCATCCAGAAGCTAATACACTTCTTGACCCCGAGCCACGCAAAGGATGGGAGCAATACTACAAGGTATAAAAATTTCCATTTCGATTGATTATGTCATTACTCAAACACTATGAAACGAACAAAAGAGCCTGATGACCCGAATAAACATATCGTTTAGAATTTAAACAAAAAAAACTGGCACTTCTCTCAATTAAAAAGAAGTTTTTTTGATGATCTGAAAACTAAGCATTCCTCGCCCGATATCAGGAGAGGGGGACTAGATTTAGCCCGGATTATCTAATAGAAATTGAACGAGATGCGTTAAAGCTTGAGCCAGAAGGAAAAGAGAGTCGACGAAGATGTATCAAAGGGTGATACCTCTAGGAGGCTCTATGTTTCTTGGGGCCAAGATCTTGTGCAGATCTTTAGGTCTTTGCTGCATCATCCGGGTTTAAGGTAGAAGACCTCGCTAGGTTTCGTAGGAGGAGGGAACACTTGATATTCAACCTAATTATATGTTACTTACAAATATAGAGCTTATAAAAAAATAATTAATCACACTTCCAACAATCAAAATCTTATGTTAATCTATAAATATGTCTACTTCTTCTAAAATCAATATTTTTAGGTTAAGCACGCCTTTAGTAGTATCTATTCTATTTCATGGGCTACTGTTTGTGCTAATTGGGGGAACTATCATTTTCGAAAAGCAGCTTACTCAGACCTTTTTCGAACCTGCCAACATTACACCTTCAGTCCAAGAAGACACCTTGATAGAGGATGAGCTTGTGTTGGAAGAACCTCAAGAAGTCGCCTTGGACTTGCCTACCGAAGAGCTAGAGGTTGAGGAGGTAAGCTCTGCCGCACCAGACTTTTCTGCGCTTGCTGAAACAATTACCTCTACTGCAACGATCGATACGGGATTTAATACTTCTTTTTCGGAGGATGCAGTATTCGAAATTAATGCAGTACCCACCTCGAAGCTGGAAGCCGGAACTGGGGTAGGCAAAGGATTAGGTAAGGTAGCTTCTAAAGTTAATTTCTTTGGCCTGCAATCTGAAGGCGGGGATATTGCTTTCGTTATCGACCTATCTCTGTCCATGAAGCATAGAGGAAGGACTGAAAAACTAAAGGAGCAGCTGACGAAAGCCATTCGTGGAATGGGTGAAGGAACCCGCCTTTCGATTATTTGTTTTGCAGGACCGGTGTGGAACTTTGGTGAAAAACCTCCACCAAAGAAGCAGAATCCGCCTAAGCCTAGGTGGATCGAAATAACCAGCGACTCAAAGCCTCAAATAATTTCAGAGATCAAGGGTCTTTCACACAAGGATCTAGTTCTTGGGACAAATTGGACCAGGGGGGTAGTTCAAGCAAAAAGGCTTTCTCAAAAGCCAAGCGCGGTTTTTTTCATGACCGACGGAAATTTACAAGGTTCATTACCTGATTTTAAAAAAGAATCTAAAAGTTGGGCGGCTGGAGGCTTCCCCATCAACACCATAGTGCTAGGTGCCAAAGATGTTAACAAAAGCCCAGATATTAAAGCTCTAAAAGAAGTCGCATCAACTTCAAAGGGCTCATTCAAAATTGTAGACTAGTAAATATACCAGTCATACTGGCTTAAGCTGGTTGTTTAGACCTGCTAAAGGGAAAGTAGTTTTTAGCATTATTGTAGCAGATATCTTGGACCATTGCCCCTACAAGTTTCATATCATTGGGTATCAGACCATCTTCTATATCTTGTCCAAGAATATTACAAAGAATTCTTCTAAAATACTCATGACGTGAAAAAGACAGGAAAGAACGACTATCTGTAAGCATACCAATAAAGCGACTAAGTAAGCTCAGCTGCGAAATTGCCTCCAGATTTCTCTGCATTCCATCTTTCTGGTCTTGAAACCACCAACCACTACCAAGCTGAATTTTACCCGGAATGGAACCATCCTGAAAATTACCTATCATCGTAGCAAGCATCTCAGTATCTCCCGGATGGTGATTATATAAAATAGTCCTCCCAAGCAGTTTCTCGGTGTTCAAAACATCCAAGTGCTTGGAAAGAGCCTCTGCATAGTTTCCTTCCCCAATGGAATCAAAACCTGCATCTGGTCCAAGCTGTTTAAACATGCTTGAATTATTATTTCTCATGGGGCCAATATGTAGCTGTCGCACCCAATCTTTTTGTCCGTCCATGCGAGCTAGGTCTAAAAGTAATGCTGTTTGGAAGATCTGAACCTCCTGTTCAGATGGAACCCTACCCTCCCTTACCCTTTCAAAGATACCACTCACCTCTTCTATAGAGTAAGGAACAAAATAAAACTGGCTTAAACCATAATCCGAAACTCGGCACCCTTGCTCATGAAAAAACTCATGCCTTTTTTGCAATGCCCTGAGCAACTCAGCATAACTATTAATAGAAAGGCCCGAGACTACTTCTAGTTTTTGCATATAGGCATTATAACTTTCTGGATCTCTAATATGTAGATTCTTATCAGGTCGCCAGGCGGGAAAAACTTTAAAACCAGGATCAGATTCTGTAGCCATTTTCTGGTGGAAGCGCAAATCGTCAATAGGATCATCGGTCGTACAGAGTATTTCTACCTTTTGCATGCTCATGCAATCTCTAGCAGTTAACCCATTGCTAAGCTTAGCTTCTGTTTCAGACCAAATTTGATCAGATGTTGACTCACTGAGAAGCTCTTCAATCCCAAAAAAACGCTTCAATTCTAATTGGCTCCAATGATAAATCGGATTTCGCAGGAGTTTAGGCATGGTAGCGGCAAAATGGTCAAACTTTTCGCGGTCGGAGCACTTGCCCGTGCAGTATCTCTCTGCAACTCCATTCGTTCGCATAGCCCTCCATTTATAGTGATCCCCATACAACCAAACTTGTGTCATATTATCCCAGCTTTTATTTTCCGCTATCTCCCTGGGAGAGAGGTGGTTATGATAGTCAATAATTGGCATCTCCTCAGCATAGTCGTGGTAGAGTATGCATGATGACCTGCTTTTAAGCATGAAGTTATCATTAATAAAAACTGAACTCATTCCTCACTTACTAACACAATCTTCGCTATCAATCCCAGTTTATTTATCAAGCGCAAGCCTTGTTTTCATTATTATGAGGCTTTGTTAAAAAAAATTCAAAAGATGACTAAAGCCCATGGGATCTTAGTCGAATTATTTAACTACAGTTTTAACCGCGAATTGCTCATGAAGAGCTAACAAAGGAAGCACGGATGCTAGATAATCAACGCAACTCACCAAGTCAGTCAGAACCACCAACCGAACAATCGCTTCGCTTCCACCTTTCCAAACAGCGCGGAACACCTTTCTCCGACCAGGAATGGGTCAGGGCCAAGCACGGCATGCTCTTGCTTGATTATTCACAGGACCACAACAACCCGAAAAGATATAAAATCAGTAAGAAATACGCCAACGAGACCAACCAACCAATGCCATTAAATAATGCCACAATGTTTGGTCCTGGCCCATCCAAGTCGAGGTCTAAAAAGACCACTCCTCACAATACCAAGATGGAATTCATCTATTACTTCGCCATTGCGGCTATACTATTTTGCAGCAATACACTTCTACCACCAGAGATGGCTGCATTAGCCTCAACTGGATTTATTTTAGGCCTAATTGGAATCGCAGGCATCTACTGCTTTCGCCTCATTCGTAATTCATAAAACCGCTAACTTCTCTCAGAGAATACCTACCTCAATCTTTTTGTTAGGGAATGGACACAGATGCCGAATTGGCATTAGTATAAGTAATGTAATGATTATGGGGTTAACATATATTGGATGCTATGATGGATAGAACTAGAGGTGTCACAATCGCTATTTTAGGAATAGCATTGGTGTCTTGTTCAAAGAACGAGACAAATAAAGTTTCTAGCACTCAAGATCCAATGCTCCAAGTAGAAACAGTTGAGGAGCCTCAATCTATGGCCTCCGCTGAAGAGCTCGTAGTGCCTAAGGTGCCTGAAGTCATTATTGACCCGAAAGTAGAGGCTCTCACTAAGTATCTAGAAGAAAGCCTACCTTCTCTAACAAACGCTAGCACACTTGCTCAAATACAGGACTTCTATAAAACTAATAGTCACGAATTGGCTTGGTCCTTAGAAGAGCAACAACTCTCCGTATACCCACCTACTGAAGGACTTTTCCGGGCCATAAGATCTTCCAGCACTCATGGACTCAACCCAGAGAGATATGACTCAGAGCTACTAGAGGCCAACTTACATAGCCTCCTGAAGACTAATCCCGCCGAACGCACTGCCCAACAACTCGCAGAGAACGACGTTTTGTTAACCCTTATTCTTCACACCTTTATTAAAGACCTGCGGTATGGTCATGTTAACCCCTACAGAGCGATCGGTCAAAAGTGGAACAGGCACTCACGCAAAGTAGCATTGCATGATCACATCAATCTCATTCTCAAACTCCAAACTAGCTCAGAAATTGAAAAGGCCATTCTATCCCTTGCGCCACATTGCTCAGCCTACCTTGAATTACGCAATCAATTAGCCACCTATCAAAAGATTGTAAATCAAAGAGCATGGGAAGCCATTCCTAGGCCTTCTGATCGAGCTGACTGGACTATAGAGCCAGGTCAGCGATTCTCTAAACTACCTCTATTGAAAAAGCGCTTGCGGGCAACGGGGGAATACCGCCATTCAAGAGAAAAATCTGAAGACCCGACATCTACTAGATACAAAGGAGAAATAGTAGAAGCGGTCAAAAAATTTCAGCAACGTCATAGTCTTTATGTAGACGGCATTCTAGGGCCCAATACGCTTCGCGAACTCAATGTCCCCGCAGAAAAACGCATCGAACAAATTTTAGTCAATCTGGAACGCATACGCTGGATGCCTAGAGAATTAGGGAATCGCTATATTATGGTTAACGTACCGGAATTCACACTTCGCGCCTATGATCAAGGCCAGCAAGTCGAGAATATGAGGGTAGTGGTGGGCAGCATGAAAAAAAGGACCACCACACCTGTCATTCATAAGCCCATGAAGCACATCATCTTTCGCCCTTATTGGAATGTTCCATTTAGCATTTCTCGCGATGAACTCATACCCGCTGCTGAAGCCAATGAAAATTACCTTGCTCACTACCATTACGAAATCATCTGTAATGAAGATCAAAGAGTCATAGAAGATCTCGAAGCAGGCCTTGAGCTCGTAAAAACTAATGGGGCATACATCCGCCAAAAGTCAGGCAGCTTCAATGCTCTAGGGCATGTGAAATTTATTTTTCCAAATGATTATTCCGTTTACATGCACGACACCAATGAAACGCGATACTTTGACTATACTCAACGCGATTTCAGCCACGGTTGCATAAGACTCCACCGCCCTGATGACCTAGCAGTTTATGCCCTTGGCAGCGTAAGAAATTGGGACAAAGAAAAAATACACTCTATGATGTACGGAGAAAAACGAAAGTATGTGCCCCTTAAAAAACCTATAGAAGTTTACATCTACTACATGACTGCCTTTTATGCTGATGAAGAAAGGGAATTTCGTTTCTGCCATGATATCTATGAACATGACTCCAGAGTGCTCCACATTATCCAAAAGAAGGAGCACCTGGCCTTAAAACTGGCTTCTACGCAATAGTATTATCATTAAGTGATCAACCTTCTTCTATCGGGCTTTGCCCTCTGCTGACCTCTCTCCATTTATAAATATAGCGCCTCATGGCCAATACATTTTAACCCTTTCTGGCTTGAATAATCATTTGGTCTCTTCTTTACATTATGTCTTCAATTTATCTGCTTGTAAATACATGCTATACCACTTTGTAAGGAGCGAGTAACAGCTTATCACTGAGTGTTGACCAAAGCCTACGAAAGTAAGATTAAGGCGAAATGGTGAAATAGAGACTTAAAGATCCAGGTAAGATCTTGCCTCAAGAAACGTGAAATCTTCTAGGAACATCACCTACGAGACCCATGCCCGGTCTATCCGAATTGGTGCTCTGCACTTGATAGTTTGGCCTTCACTTAGCTTTTAAGCTGCGCTCAGAGGATGAGATTGAATACATCTTCGTCGACTCTCTTTTTCATCTGGCCAAGCTTTTACGCATCTCGTCCCATCTCTATGACATCGTGCGGATTAAAGTAGATAAAAATCACAGCATTTAACCTATAGGGTATAGATCTTGCTGAATCAGTAACACCAAATTAATTCAACAAAGGTCAAGATAATATGAGACATGGAGATATTTCAAGTAGCGCAGATACTGTAGGGGTAGCCGTAGTAAATTATAAAATGCCCAGGCTTCATACACGAGAAGAAGTCTTAGCTAATGCACAAAAGATTGCAGATATGATCAAAGGAATGAAGGTCGGGTTACCAGGAATGGATTTAGTAATTTTCCCTGAATACAGCACAATGGGCATTATGTATGACCAAGATGAAATGATGGAGACCGCAGCAACCGTGCCAGGAGATGAAACTGCCATTTTCTCTAAGGCTTGCATAGAGGCTGACACCTGGGGCGTTTTCTCGCTTACTGGGGAGAGACATGAAGAACATCCAAATAAGGCGCCATACAACACGCTCGTCTTGATCAACAACAAAGGCGAGATCGTTCAAAAATACCGTAAATGCATTCCATGGTGCCCAATCGAAGGATGGTATCCAGGAGAAACAACTTATGCTACAGAAGGGCCCAAAGGTTTAAAAATCAGCCTCATCATATGTGATGATGGAAACTATCCGGAAATCTGGCGAGACTGTGCCATGAAAGGGGCTGAATTAATTGTGCGTTGCCAGGGCTACATGTATCCTGCTAAAGAGCAGCAAGTCATGATGGCTAAATGCATGGCCTGGGCCAATAACAGTTATGTAGCCGTTGCTAATGCCACAGGCTTCGACGGTGTTTACTCTTACTTTGGACATTCGGCAATCATTGGTTTCGACGGACGCACCCTAGGAGAATGCGGCGAAGAAGACATGGGGGTACAGTATGCTCAATTGTCGGTAAGCCAAATTCGTGACGCTCGAGCCAATGACCAATCTCAGAATCATCTCTTCAAACTCCTTCACCGCGGGTATACTGGAGTTTACAATTCTGGCGATGGAGATAAGGGAATGGCCACTTGTCCCTTTGACTTTTATCGAAGCTGGGTGATGGATGCTGAAAAGACCCAAGCTGATGTAGAAAAAATCACAAGAAGCAAAATAGGCACAGCCGAGTGCCCAGTTGGCAGCTTGCCCATGGAAGAGACCAAGGAGGCCACTGCGGGTTAGTGAGCCCCACCCACATCATACCAACGCTGAGGTGAATCAATGCCTTTTATTAATGATGTGCTAGAAAACAATCGAGAGCAACTTGAAGAGAATAATATCAAAAGAGCGGGGCAGCGCGTGTCCCGCTTTCGCTTTGAGCCAAGCGAAGTGATTGAACTTCTCTCTAGTCGTATAGTGGGGCAACAAGAGATGATCACTGCTGTTGGCGACATGCTGCATATGACCAAAGCAGATTTCAACTCACAAGACCGCCCCCTTGCTGTTTTCTTCTTTTTAGGATCCACAGGCGTGGGCAAAACAGAAACTGTTAGAATACTTTCTGAAAAAATTTTGGGGAGCAAGGATCAGATCTGTCGGATTGATATGAACACATTGGTCCAAGAACACTATGCTGCCGCTATTACTGGCGCGCCTCCTGGTTATGTAGGAAGCAAGGAAAATAACACGTTGTTGGATAGCGAAAAAATAGAAGGCTCATTCAGCCGCCCTGGCATTGTACTGTTTGATGAGATTGAGAAAGCTAGCAAAGAAGTTATACGCACCCTTTTAAATATTCTAGATACGGGCCAATTAAATCTATCTGGGGGCACGAAAAATATAAATTTTCGAAACGCCATGATCTTCATGACAAGTAATCTTGGCGCGCAAGCTCTTATGAAATATCGAAGGAAATTCGAGTCCGGTTGGCGATCCTGGTGTAGAATGAACCCAAGCAAGAGCCAGGAAAAAGGGATATTACAAGAGGCACTACAGCGAAAATTTGACCCTGAGTTTCTCAATCGGATCGACCGAACTGTTTTTTTCGAACGTCTGGATTCGCGCTGGCTAGACCAACTATTGACTTTAGAACTATTAAAGCTAAACAAACGCCTTTCAAAATGCAGAGCATCCATAGAATTAACAAAGAGCGCTAAAACTTTTTTGCTTACGCAATACGATAAAGAATATGGGGCACGTCACTTAATACGAATGCTTCGGAGTCAACTTGAGCCTAACATAGCAAAGGCATTGAATAGTCATCCGGATAAAACAGCATTCCTTGCACGACTCCAAGGGACAAATTTAGAAGTGATCCCAACTTCCGCCACAAAATAGAACAATTTAGGCGCTATGCGACTCTCCTTATACAATCTAGTCTTTACAAAAACATAGATCCGTGTCATCTAGAAAACATCCATGAATTTTGAAGAGCTAGAGAAGAAACTCTGCTACACCTTCGAAGATAAGGATCTATTAGATCAGGCCTTGACTCATCCCTCAAAAGGATACGAGCTAAAGCGTAAAGTTCCTGACAATCAACGTTTAGAATTCTTAGGCGATGCAGTACTCCAACTTGCATTGACGGTACTTTTGTACCAAGAGCTTCCGGAAAAACCTGAAGGGGAGTTAACTCAGCTTCGGGCCCGCTTGGTGAACCGTGATTGCCTAGCCACAGTCGCTACAGGCTTTGATCTAGGAAACCATTTACAACTCGGTAAAGGAGAAGAACTTAATAAAGGAAGAACCAAAGTTTCTAATCTAGCTGATGCACTTGAGGCTATCATTGGAGCAATCTATCTCGACCAAGGCTTTGATCAAGCTTCTCTATGGATTTACCGCCACTTCAATCACCTCATCCGTACTCAAGAGGATAGCGAATCATATTTTAACCCTAAAGGGGCCTTGCAGGAACACTTACAAAGCCAAGGCAAGGGAACTCCTGTTTACGAGACTCTCGAGGAAACTGGCCCCGACCACAGTAAGAGCTATAAAGTTGCCGTCAAGATTGGCCAAGTTCTATTAGGAATAGGCGAAGGCTCAAGCAAAAAGAATGCTGAAGCTGAAGCAGCCCATCATGCTCTGCTAAAATTTAATAGCGACACATCCACTTCACAGAAAAAAGAAAGTGACAGCATTTGCTGAAAATCCCCATAATAAGTTATGCCATCATTTGACGTCGTTTCTGAAGTAGACATGACTGAAGTCAAAAATTCTGTCATGCAAGCCCGCAAAGAGCTTCAAAGCCGCTATGATTTTAAAGGACTAGAATGGGGAATCGAAGAAGAAAACAAAACAGTGATTGTCTCCTCAAGTGAAGAGTTCAAGGTCGATGCTATTCGCGAGATCCTTTTCAACAAGTTTTCTAAGCGCGGCATTAGCCTCAAAAATATAGAAGTCGGCAAAACAGAGAGGTCTTCTATGGGAAGGGGTCGGCAAGTGCTTACTATGAAGCAAGGACTCGAATCACTAGTTGCTAAACAACTTTGTAAAGAGGTACGAGGAACCGGTCTTAAGGTGCAAGCGCAGCAGGAGGGCGGCAAAATAAGAGTGAGTGGGAAAAACAGAGATGATTTGCAAAAAGTAATCAGCTACCTCAAAGAAAGAGATGATCTTGAAGTGGGCCTGACCTACGAAAATTTCCGCGACTAATGAAGCGGCAACCGCTAAGCAACTAACATCACACCCTATTACCTGTTATCTCCGCCTTCACCCATTGGGTAGGATAGGGGTACGTATTTTCAACCCAAATGATACATGGAGAAAAGCTATAAAAAGGTATCTTTGACTTCTTGTGCTATTTTCAGAGACGTATCTAGTTCTTGGTTAACAATATTCAGGTGACCCATTTTTCTTCCAGCTCTTGCTTTATCCTTGCCATATAGATGTAGTTTGAGACTAGGGGGCTTGAGTAGTTGGCTCCAATCTGGTTTGTTATCCTCAGACTTAAGCCAAGTATCACCTAAAATATTTACCATAACAACTGGACTTAGGAGTTTGGTAGAGCCGAGCGGTAAATTGCAGATAGCCCTTACGTGTTGTTCAAATTGACAAGTGAGGCAAGCATCTAAACTATAATGGCCAGAATTATGGGGTCTAGGAGCACATTCATTGACCAGTAGCTCACCATCTACTGTAAAAAACATTTCAACAGCAATAAGGCCTATCACGTCTAGGGTCTCCGCAATTGAAATGGCCATCTCTCTAGCTTGTTTCTGCACTTTTTCCGGCACTTGCGCAGGAACAATAGAAAGATCCAGTATGTGGTTGGTATGTTTGTTTTCAGCTACTGGAAAGGTAGAGCATTCTCCACTACGAGAGCGGGCACAAACAACTGAGAGCTCACTCTTATAGTTGACCCATTTTTCAAGCACTGCCTTAGAAATCGCATGCTCATTAAGTTCTTGCCAAAGCTTAGAGACTGCATCTATGTCCATAGTATTTTCAGGGGTCAATTTTATTTGTCCTTTACCGTCATACCCAAAGTCTGCAGTTTTTAAAACAGATGGAGTGCCTATTTCCTCTATGGCTTGGGAAAGTTCACTAGGGGAAGTAACCATCTTAAAAGGAGGTAGCGGGTAACGATTTTGGTTCAAGAAGAGTTTTTCGCGCTCTCTATTTTGACAAGTGTGAAGCACCGACCAGTGTGGAAATATTTGGTCGGTAGTAGTGTATTCTAACTCCTTCAAGACATCTCCAGGGATGTTCTCAAATTCAAAGGTAATGAGATCTATTTGCTCAGCAAATTTCTTGAGAGCTGTAATATCACCATAATCAGCTTGGACTGTCTGGTCCGCTACGTGACTGGCAGGACAATGCGGATTCGGATCAAGCACCAGAATTTTATAGCCGAGTCGTCTTGCAGCTATCGCAGTCATGCGCCCGAGCTGACCTCCGCCAATAATGCCAATTCTGGCGGGTGGAAGGAAAATTTGTTGATTCAATGCTTAAAGATTTTCTGAGGTTTTGAGAACTTTATCGGTCTGGTTTTTTCGGAAGCGTTTAAGTCGCTGTTTGACTTCTCTGTCTTGTAGCGCAATGATAGCAGCAGCTGCTAATCCGGCATTAGTAGCGCCTGCTTTACCAATTGCTAAAGTTGGGACAGGAATCCCTGCTGGCATCTGAACGATTGATAAAAGCGAATCCACACCCTTGAGTGTTCTGGATTCCACAGGAACTCCCAATACGGGTATTTCTGTCATAGCTGCTGTCATTCCCGGTAAATGAGCTGCTCCACCAGCACCCGCGATAATGCACTGTAGCCCCCTACTTGCAGCTTTCTTAGCGTAATCATAGAGAAGTTCGGGGGTACGGTGGGCGCTAACCACTTTTTTTTCGTAGCACACAACAAGCTTCTCAAGCGTTTGGGCACTGTATTGCATGGTTTCCCAATCTGAAATGCTACCCATAATAATGCCTACTTGAGGTTTGGAGTTCGCTTTGGTCTTTGCTTTGGTCATGGAGCTCTAACCAGTATCTTCATCTATGCTTTGACAGGCTTGCATAAGGTTGCCCATAGAGTCTCCGTGGATCGTTTTCATAGGACTATTCTCGTCAAATTTAAAATTGAAGCTGCCGTTGCGTTGGTTCACTATGCGTTTGAGCCCATTAACACCAGTATGTCTATCTGCCGTTTCTGCATGGATTATGACCCCTTCATCGAAATAGATATGATGATTTTTTTCATCTGGATCGGTAATAATCAAGTGCCCCGTCTTGGTTCCTTGAACAAGTATTTGACATAGATCAATAATACTAAATTCCGATAGGTCTCCGTTTAACAAATGATTACTGTTTTCAGGAGTTTCCGTGTCTGGTGAATGAACCCTATCTTCGATTTTCTCTGCTACATCTATAATAGACTCCAGTTTTTTCATCATGGAGTCAATGTGGTGTTCTTTATCGATGAGGTTGGAGGCAACAGATCGAGCGAGCCCAATGGCTTTTTCATCCTCAAGTTTTAGCTGGATGGCTTGGGTGATTTTTCCTGCTGACTTTTCCTCAGACTCGTCAAATACCTGATGAAGAGCTTCAGCGGGTTCCATTTCCCCTTGACCAATCTGAACAATACTCAAAATAACGAGTCCTGTTTCCTGTGCAAGCTCCGTGCAGATCTCTACAGAGAATGTAGGACCCGCTTCGGGGATCATATTCAATTGGCGGAAGACAGGTTGTGATACTTTTTGTTCGCGCCAATTAGCACTGAGTTCATTATACAGAATGTCAAAATCAGTTTCAAAAATTTGGTTAAAGGAGTATCCTGCTTGAAGATTGCGTATTTTACTCTGATGGATATGTGCAAATCGAGGATTTACATTGATGAGCCGACCATTCTGATCAAATGAAGCTACCGGCAAAGGCAGATGGTCAAATAGTATTTGGAATTGTTGGTCGACTTGTACCTGCCTAAAGCTATCGCGGAAGAGTTCTTTATTCCTTTTGACTAGTGCTGCCTGCTGAGCTTCCATGGCAGTTAGGCGGTGCATGAGGTCCTCGATATGGTCGACAATAAGATCTCTTACGGAAATAAGACCAACAAAAATGTTATCATCTCGCACAACGATATCCGTGAGAAAAGATTCCTCATGCCCTTTCTCAGTAACCAGGGCAGTGACAACATCACCAATAGGCCTATTGATTTCTACCACAACAGGGTCATCAATCATGAGATCTTGAATAGGTGTATCAAGAATAGCTGGGTCGAGGCCTCTACTGACTAATATTTCGTTTAGATGGAAGCGACTGATGACGCCAAATTTCCCAGGCTCGATTACGACACCCAAGCAGGAAACTGACGGTTGTGTTTGGAACCAGATCTTAACTTCACGCATCGGCAGCCGGCCCTCGACATAATTGGTAGTGTATACGAGATCTTGAGCAAAATTAATCTTAGTAGACGACACGGCTATTAATTAAGGAGGATTACACCCAAGTGGCAAGTTTTCACTCGTTTTTTATAAAACAGTTCTAGAATTAACAAAAGCCAAAAAGCTTGTTATATTACGTCTTATTTCAAAAATCTTCTGGAGATCCAAGGAAAGATAGCTAGAGTTCTGCTTTCCTTATGAAAGAGATACGGAATCTTCATGTTAAGAACTGTGAGCGCCTTATATCACCCAAGGCATTGCGCCATGAAATCCAGCTGTCTGAAGCAGTGGTTGATTCAGTACTAGGCGGAAGAGAAGCCGTCCGGAAGATTCTAATGAAACAGGATAAACGTTTCTTAGTTGTCGTGGGACCTTGCTCTATTCATGATCCTATCGGGGCATTGGAGTATGCGGAGAGGCTTAATCAAGTAAGGAAAGATCTAGAAGACCGCTTATTCATTATGATGCGTGTCTATTTCGAGAAACCTCGAACGACTATTGGCTGGAAAGGGCTTATAAATGATCCACATTTAGATGGAACAAATGATATTCAAGAAGGTCTGAAACTAGGTAGAAAGCTTCTTTTGCAAATCACGCAAATGGGGCTTCCTGCGGCCACTGAATTTCTTGATCCCATTGTGCCACAGTATACTTCTGATTTGGTGAGTTGGGCGGCAATAGGTGCACGCACTACCGAGTCACAGACTCATCGACAAATGGCTAGTGGTTTATCTATGCCTGTTGGTTTTAAAAATAGCACGGATGGAAGTTTACAGGTGGCGATTGATGCCATGGGAGCTGCTATGCATCCGCACTCTTTTATCGGAATAGATGAGGACGGTGCAAATTGTATTTTTCATACAACAGGTAATAGTTGGGGCCATATCATTTTAAGAGGCGGTGCTAAGCGCACTAACTATGATACCGAGAGTATAGCTGAATCTATGGGGCGTCTGGATTCATCCAGACTTAACCCTGTATTGATGGTAGACTGCAGTCATGCCAATTCAGGCAAAGAGCCAGCACGTCAAGAGTTGGTCTGGAACAGTATTTTGGATCAGAGAATCGCTGGTAATGATGGAATTATAGGTGCTATGGTAGAGAGCAATCTTTTTGAGGGTAAGCAGTTTATTGGGGACGGTAAAAACCTATGTTATGGGGTTTCTATAACAGATCCTTGTCTATCTTGGGCGAGCACGGAAAAATTGCTGCTTAGTGGCTATGAGAAATTGGCTGCAAATGGTACAAAGTAAGTATCCTGAGGATATTCGATCTATCCTTTTCTATACTAGACTAATTTTTGTAATAGGTTAAAGTATGAAGCGTAGGAGAGAAGATCGCAGTTGACAATTTTTGTAGTAGGATATGGCTATTCAAAGACCTTCAAGGAGAACTATTTTATCAAGCCTCATATCACTTAATTTTTTGGAAAGTGAATATGCACTACTAAGACCTAGGCAATATGAAGCTAAAAAGAAACTTCAAAAGGAAATAGACCGGGATAGAAAAAAGCTTCCTCACCCTATTTTAGGTCATCATGACCGTATTAGAGTCAAAGGGAGATCCAGTACGAGTCCTGTTATTAATTGGGTTTGTCGTGGTTGTTTCATAGCGGTCCCAGTAGGTTTAAGATCTGCTTTGGCTCAAAAAGAGGACATTTTAATCTGCGAAAATTGTGGATCCTATATTTATATAGGTGATGAGACTGAAGATCTCTTAGGTAAAAAGAAGTTCAAAGAGCTCTTTCCAGAGGATGAAACTGAGTCTAAAAAAGGGTCTTTGGCCAAGAAAGCACCAGCTAAAAAAACAGCCACTAAAAAGGTCGCAGTCAAGAAGAGAACTGCCAAAAAGACGACTAAGTAGTTGCCTACAAAAATTAGTCCTACACATTCACTCTATAAAGAGGTATCCAGCTCTTCTTCTACAATACCTACTTTTGCTTAAATTTACTTTTGAAGGCTTTTGGTGCGTCATGAGTAGTCTTACAGCCTCAATTTGGTCGTAAGATGGAGCCCTGATGTTTTGAGAATGTAGCCAGCTTCTAATGTAACGCTTCTGATACGCAGGGTGTTTATGTTTGATATCTTTGATAAATACTTTGGTGGGCAACTCGTTGGGAATTAATTTTTGCCAGTAATCATTTTCATCAGAGATAAGTTTTGCAGTTCTTAAGATTAGAGGTGCACTCTCTCTGCCACTCATTTGGCTCATCATGGGCAACAATTGGTGTCGTATACGGTTGCGAAAAAAATCCAGTGATTTGTTTGTTTTATCCTCTTTCCAAGCGACTTTTTGATCTCTGGCAATTACCTCGAGTTCCTTCCTGCTAAATTCCAACAAAGGACGAATAATTTTTACACCACCTCTAAAACGCTCTTTTATTAGGCCTGCAAGACCGTCGGGACCGGCTCCTCTACAAAGTTGCAAAAGGAACGTCTCTACTAAATCGTCAGCATGGTGGGCAGTCCAAATAGAGTGTAAATTGTGCCTTCGAGCCTCTTTAAGTAAGAATTCCCAGCGTTCATTACGGGCCTGGCCTTCACTGGTAACTCCTTTGGTCTTTGCTTTGCCAATGGAATAGGGCATCTGAGTCTTTTCACAATGGACTTCGATCCAGGTCACAACCTCATCGCTTTCCTCTTTCCTCCATTTGTGATTAAAATGTAGTAGATGTATAGGAACCTTTGATTCGTTAAGAATATGCAGAAGTAACATAGAGTCCATACCTCCTGAGCATGCCAATCCTATAGATCGTCCGTCATGAGGCTTGCAAGAGTGAATTTCTTGTATTACGCGGTTTAAGATCATTTTCTTCTAAGGGGGCTTGCGAATTATAAAAATACTGTCATGGTTCTAAAACAATGAAAAAATACGCCTTGGGCTGCATAGGCTCTATTCTAATTGTCGCCCTAATGGGTAGCTTAATAGTTAATCTAGTGCTAATCGTCTCGAAAGGTGCTACATCGAGTGGAATGTCTGCTTCTAGTGGCTTTCTGGATCCTTTTGAAGAAGTTGTTGTCACAGGTAAGGGATCTTCAAAAGAACAGATAGGGCTTATTAATGTATTTGGTGTTATAGGTTATTCTCAGCCTGGAGATGTTTACGACTCTATGGTGGACGATATTATTGCAAAGATTAAAAAGGCCAAAAAGGATTCATCTATCAAGGCAGTGATTGTTCGCATCGATAGTCCTGGAGGGGAAATTACAGCTAGTGATGTCATTTACCACCACATCAAACAATTAGACGAGGTGAAGCCTGTGGTTATATATATGGACAGTGTAGCTGCTTCAGGGGGGTATTACTCTGCTATTGCAGGGCGTTACATCATGGCCAATGAGCTCACGATTACTGGAAGTATTGGAGTCATTATGCAAACCCTCCAATTTAAAGAATTGATGGACAAGATTGGTGTAAACGGAGTTACCATTAAATCAGGCAGGCTTAAAGATCTGCTAAATCCCTTTCGTGATGCAACTCCTGAGGAAATTCAACTCCTTCAAAACATGATCGACGAGAGCTATGCTAAATTTGTAGGCCTTGTCGCCGAGGAAAGGGAGCTAGCCATAGACTTATTAAAATCAGAAATTGCGGATGGCCGCATTTTAAGCGGTAAGCAGGCCCAGGAAGTTGGACTAATTGATCAAACAGGTTATTTCGAAGACGCTATCAAGAAGACAGCTGAAATTGCTGGAATCAGTGAAAATTCGCAGGTTATCAGATATGAGACACCATTCAGCTTTAACCGGCTGATCAGAATATTCGGTAAAGCTCCAAGCCATCACGGTAAGAAAGTGGAGCTAGACCTAGGCTTAAATGGTGTTCAGCTACAGCCGGGGAAACTTTACTACATTGCCCCGACATTTGTTCGGGGCCTTTAATAGATGCTCTTCTCTCTTATTACGTTGTAGCTTAATCGCCAGGCCTAGGTAGTTTTCTATCTGTGGATGATATTTTTTCCCAGCAATCGATGATACAACTACTTTCGGGGTTGTTGATTTTCCCTATTAGTTTGCTAGCCCTTAACTATGTGAGAAAAAGGCATAGAGAGTTATTGGCTTATCGCAATCATCTAGTAGAAGCAGACGTGCCTTGGTCTCTTATGCTGATGATTGTCTTGTCAGTAGCTTTCATTCCCCTCTTACCTGGCCTTAATATGTATCTAGCTGCACTCATGCCTTTCCTCATAGTGCTTGGAGCTATCATGGTCTTTCTTTCACAGCGAATAGACATCGAGCAATTGTGGATTGGTGGGAAGCTACCCTATCTATTCGTTCTAAAATGGATGATCATCATCTATCTTGCTTTACCTCTACCTATGGCGCTGTTAGCCGCTCTCTCAACCTTAATTTTGCATTTCGTTGGGATTGAGACAGATGCTCAAGATACTGTCCAACATTTTTTAACTTTAGAGAACACTGAGGACTACTTGTCATTTGTGATCTATGCTTGTGCTATAGCTCCTGTTTTGGAAGAGATTTTCTTTAGAGGATTTTTATTTCCTATTATGAAAAAGAGAGCAGGTTCCTTGTTTGCCTACTTGGTGACCGCTATTTTGTTTGGTGCAGTGCATGGTCATCTCCCTTCATTCATTCCACTTTCATTTTTGGGACTAGTCTTAGCTTGGTTGTATGATGCCTCAGGCAGATTATGGCTATCTGTATTACTGCACGCGCTCTTCAATAGCATCTCTCTTGCTCTGTTATTTGTGCTTAAAATGATGGGCATATTGACGCTTTGAATCTTGTTTTCAAACAGTTACTAAATTTTTTATGTAAAACATCGTGAAAAATTGATTAAAGTTAATTTATTATGGCGATGTTATTTTTTGCAGGTTTCACTCGACTTCTTTTTTTTAAGGCAGAATATGGAAGTAGCTCATGAACAAGATAAACGCAATCTTACGAAAATGTTCCTCTGCTTTTGGTGCTAGCAAAGAGGAACAGCATTTCGCCTTTGCTCGCTTTCATCATGTTGATTTTAATTCTCAGACACTTAGCCAACTAATGTTAGTGCAAAAGAGAAAAATTAATCTAAATGCCCCATCTAGGGAAGAAGTTGAGTCTCAGAGTCCTAGATATTGAAACGAGGCCCTAAATAAAGCTCCCTAGCAACAGAGTCGTTGATCAGAAAGTCGCTCGTTCCCTCGCTTTCCACACGCCCTTCACATATGAGGTAAGCGCGATCAACAACTGATAAAGTCTCTCGAACGTTGTGGTCCGTGATTAGAATAGCCAGTCCTTTTTCCCTCAAAGACAATATAATTTGCTGAATATCATATACGGCCA
The DNA here is from genome assembly GCA_039192515.1 of Verrucomicrobiota bacterium. Lineage (NCBI taxonomy): Bacteria > Pseudomonadati > Verrucomicrobiota > Verrucomicrobiota bacterium. The sequence goes on from JBCCXA010000005.1 coordinate 54,691, forward strand.
TCGGATCAACGCCACTAAAGGGCTCGTCAAGCAGCAAGAGAGAAGGGTTCGTAACCAAACAGCGTGCTATGGAGAGCCTCCTTTTTTCACCTCCAGATAGTGTGTACGCTTTGCTTTTACGAATATGTTCAATACCTAGTTCCATCATGAGCTCTTCACATCTGTCACGACGCTCCTTGGGGGTAAGCTGCAGAGTTTCCAAAATTGCCAGGATATTATCCTCCACCGTGAGCAGGCGAAAAATCGATTCCTCTTGGGGCAAATAACCAATGCCATGCCGAGCTCGGCGGTACATGGGCATATCACCAACGCTCCTTCCGGAAAAGGAGATGGTACCACTTGTTGGTTTGATAAGACCAACTATCATGTAGAAGCAGGTGGTTTTTCCTGCTCCATTCGGTCCTAATAGCCCGACAATTTCTCCATTGCCCACACGCATACTAACGCCGTTCACTACGTTGCGGTCGCCATAATTTTTAATGAGAGACTCAGTAACAAGCAATTCAAGCATAAGCAGGAGGTAAGAGGAGATTGAGAAGTGAGCTTATTCTAAGTAAAACTGAAGCTTACTGCGGCCTGTTACTTCCATTTTGTCAGTTTCAGGATAGATATTAATAGTATTGCCCGAGACGATGTTCTCACCCTGGGTTACAACAGGGTTCCCGGTTAAAATGATCTTCTTCTCACCCACAAGATACTCTGCTTCGCGGCTTTCAGATGATTTATCGGCTTGTTTGATACGCACCTGCCCCTTGGCCAACATGCGCTCTACTTTGTTGTCCACAGTAAAATAGACAACCATTTCTTCGGTAAATAGTTCAAATTTGGGGTGAGAAACAACTACCTTGCCAGCGAAGACCCCTTGTTTTTCTTCTAGGTTTAGAGTAAAGCTCTCACTTGATATAGTTGTTTCGGCGTTCTCATTTTGTGCCAGACAAGCGTGCTGCCATGTGAGCGTCAGGATGAGATTAAGGTAGATGAGATGTCTTTTCATTTTACTAATAAATCGTCTTGGTTCGTGAGTTTAACTTTTACATTGCCTTTTAAATTTCCTTTAGAGCCTGCAAGCTCCCAGTCCATTTGCTCTGCCTCTATGATAAGGCCAGGACGAATAATCTTAACACCTTTGTCAGTTGTAAGTCGGTTCTGGCTTCGCCAGAAGTCGCTTTGAGTAGAGGTGATTTCCATCACTGTGTCACCCTTTTCAAAGAATTCAATTTTAAGTCCTCTAACTTTAATACGGCTGGAGGTCATGACCGTGGCCTCTTTACCATGTATTTTCGCTTTGATTTGCCCTTGAGAGTCATGTTGAGGCATTTCAAAACCCTTAATGATTGAGCCTATGCTGAAATCGGTTTGAGCGAAAAGCAGAGCCAAGGGTAGACATAAGCAGATTAGGATAATAAATACTGCACTTACTTTGGTGTTTGGTCGACGCAGTGAACGCTTGTATTTTCTGTCTGCAAACAGTTGACCAGTAAATCTCTCAAGATTGGCTTGCTTCATGAATAATCTTTAATTTTCGCAAAATTTTGGGAAGAAGAGCAAGAGGAATCATATTCGCACCATCAGAAGGAGATTGAGAGGGTTTCGGATGGGTTTCCATAAATAGACCGTCAACTCCAGTGGCCAAAGCAGCTCTAGCTAAATGTGGAGCCATAGCCCCGTCCCCACCTGTGGCTTGGCCTAGAGCTCCAGGCCTTTGCACCGAGTGTGTGGCATCAAAGATGACTGGATGCCCTTGTTCTCGCATCCAAATTAACGAGCGCATATCTACTACTAGGTTTTGATAACCAAAACTTGAGCCACGCTCTGTTATGTAATACTTCTTACACCCTGCCTCTTTTAATTTATCTGCAATAGGTTGTATCTCAAGTGGGGAAAGGAATTGGCCTTTCTTGACATTAATGGTTCTCCCTGTTGCTGCAGCCGCGGAAATGAGGTCCGTCTGCCGGCATAGGAAAGCAGGCACTTGGATGATATCAAGAACCTTTGAGGCGGGTTCGGCTTCCTCAACCAGGTGAATATCACTGGTAACTGCAATGTTCAATTTGCTTTTGATCTCATAGAGAATTTCAAGTCCCACTCTAAGGCCAGGGCCTCTATAGGAATTGATGCTTGTGCGGTTAGCCTTGTCGTATGAGGCTTTAAAAATAAATGGAAGCTCTAGACTCTCTGCAATACTTTTGAGGCGTTTGGCAATTTTTAAGGCAGAGCTTTTATCCTCAAGAACGCATGGACCTGCGATGAATGTAAAAGGCTTTATTTTCTTAGGCATCTGCTTGAGTATAAAACGGTGGTTATGAGGCCTTATTCGCTTGAGAGTGCTCCAAGCTGGCCTTTACAAAATTAAAAAATAAGGGGTGAGCTGCTGTAGGTTTTGATTTAAATTCTGGGTGGTACTGTGCGGCAACAAACCAAGGATGGTCGATCACCTCAACAACCTCAACTAGATCTCTATCCTTATAAGTTCCAGCAACGCGCAGTCCTGCATTTTCAATTTGTTCTTTGTAATGGTTGTTGAATTCATAGCGATGACGGTGCCTCTCGTAAATAAGTTCCTCTCTATAAGCAGCATAGGCTTTACTACCTTTTGATAAAACACAAGGAGAGTCACCTAGCCTCATTGAGGCGCCCTTTTGTTTGACCTCCTTTTGCTCCTCTAGCAATGAAATAACTGGATCAGGGGTGGCCTCTTGAAATTCCGTACTATGAGCACCATTCATGCCACAGACATTGCGGGCAAACTCAATCACCGCGATTTGCATACCTAAGCACAGACCCAAGTAAGGAGTTTTATTTTCTCGAGCAAATTGTGCGGCTGCAATCTTGCCCTCAATACCACGCGACCCGAAGCCGCCAGGGATCAGAATACCATCAATCCCTGACAGAAATTTTCCAGCACCTTCTGCTTCAATGTCCTCAGCGTCCACCCGTAGAACATAAACGCCACAGTCGGCCTTAGCTCCAGCATGAGTCAGGGCCTCATAGATCGATTTATAAGCATCTTGATGCTCAATATATTTACCAACAACAGCAATGTTAACATGGCTCTTCGGTGCAATGATACGGTTCACCATATTTTCCCAATTGCGCATATCGGCATGCGGAAGATCTAGATGTAGGTAGCGACAGACCAAGCTATCCAACTTTTCTCTTTGGAGCATAAGGGGAACTTCATAGATAGAATAAGCGACATCTATCTCCTCAATTACTGCTTCGGGTGAAACATTGCAGAATAGAGAAAGTTTTTGCCTCACCTCCTTCTCAACAGGGTGCTCTGTGCGACATACTAGAACCTTTGGCTGTATACCGATCTCACGTAGTTTCGCAACTGACTGTTGGGTGGGTTTAGATTTTAGCTCTCCCGCAGCTTTAATATAGGGCAAGAGAGTGACATGAATAAACAGAGCATTCTCTTGGCCTACTTCAAGTGCGAATTGGCGAATAGCCTCCAAGAAGGGTAGACCCTCTATATCCCCTGTTGTGCCACCGATTTCAGTGATGATGATATCACAATCATGGATCTGAGCGATCTTATTGATCCGTGCTTTAATTTCATCAGTGATATGCGGAATAACTTGAATGGTCTTTCCGAGGTAATCTCCACGCCGTTCTTTACGGAGAACCTCCTCATAGACTTGGCCAGCAGTAAGGTTGTTGTTCTTGGACAATTTACTGCTGGTAAAGCGTTCGTAGTGACCAAGGTCTAGGTCTGTTTCTGCGCCGTCCTCTAGCACATAGACTTCACCATGCTGAAAAGGGCTCATCGTTCCTGGATCTACATTTAGATAAGGGTCGAATTTCTGAATCACAACCTTAAGTCCGCGATGTTCGAGTAACGTGCCTAAAGCCGCTGCTGTTAGTCCTTTTCCGAGAGAACTAACGACCCCCCCTGTAATAAAGATGTATTTCATTTCCCTAATGTTTTCTCTAAGTGTTGTAGATCTTCAGGTGTATCAACACCTATAGTTTTCAAACTAGTTGGCACGACGCGAATCGCAATACCATTCTCTAGGGCGCGTAACTGTTCTAGCTTTTCGGTTTGCTCCAAAGGACTTGGAGAGAGTTTAACTAGCTTTTGTAAGGTTACTCTTTGGTAGCAATAGATACCAAGGTGCTGATAATAATGAACACTAGATTTATCTTCGCCATCCCTTGGATAGGGGATAGGTGCTCGTGAAAAATAGAGAGCCCTTTTTTGGCTATCGGTAACTACCTTGACTAGATTGGGATTCGTGCAATCCTCCGTAGGATGCATAGCACGTGCAAGTGTGCCGATAGGGCAATCACCCATATCATCAATGAGATCGTCTAAGCACCTGCCATCCACTTGTGGCTCATCTCCTTGCACATTGATCACCAGATCGGCCTCGCTATTCTTGATGGCCGCAGCTACTCGATCAGTTCCAGAAGGCAAGCCTGGATCAGTCATGACAGCGTGGCACCCAAAACCTTCAACAAGCTTTTGAATTTCAATGTGGTCTGTGGCCACAAGGATGTCCTTGATATATTGGGATTTTTGCACCCCTTCCCATACCCACTGCAGCAATGGCTTCCCACAAAGACTTGCTAACATTTTCTTAGGGAAGCGAGTTGAGGCGTACCTAGCGGGTATAACAGCGATTATTTTATGAGACATTGACTAATTTACCTTCTGTATCCACTGTGCAGCCTCTAGCAGTGTCTTGGCCGCATAGTCGGCATTTTCTAATGCCTCATCTTTTTCATCTTTGTAACTACCGGTTAGAACTAGAATGCTTGAACAACCGGCATTTTTCCCGCACATGACATCTGCAACGCGATCTCCAATGAAGTAAGATCGAGAAAGATCAAGCTGGTAGGCATCTCGCGCTTGGTTCACATAGGCTGGTAAGGGTTTGCGGTAAGAAAGCTCCTTGTTAGTTCCGGTCTCAGGACATGCATAGGCATTATATATTTTTGTAAAAGGGCTAGTGACATCTTTTTCTTTAAGCTGTCGAAGCATCTCCTGATTAACGAGCTTTACTTGCTCCCTTGTAATGTAGCCTCGCCCTACCCCTGATTGGTTAGAAAGAATAAACAATGCATAACCTAGTTCCTTCATAAGCTTTAGAGCTTCTGGTGCGGTAGGCATTAATTCAACTTTGGAGGGATCTCCATTATAAGGCACATTTTTAATAATGGTGTCATCACGGTCTAGAAAGATGGCGGATTTCATCTATGAAACAAGGCTTACTTGGTAAGAACTTCTTTATTCTGCAAAGAAATATGATTCATGAGTTCCTCAGGTTTTAGGGTTGCTGTTCCAAGTTTTGCAACTACCACACCGGCAGCATAGTTGGCAATTTCTGCTGCTTCTTCTAATTTAAGGCCAGCTGCTAATCCAGCGGTTAAAAAAGCGATAGCAGTATCACCTGCTCCCGATACGTCAAAGACTTCTCTTGCCCTGGTGGGTGTGTAGTAAGTCTTTCCGCTTTTGTCAAAAAACACCATGCCCTGTTCCCCAAGCGTGACGAGAAGTTGTTGTATCTCCCATTTCCTCAGAAGGATTTTCCCAACTTTATGTAGGCTTTCTAAGTTTTCATCCAGGGGCATACCTGCTGCAGAGTAGGCTTCTAGTCTATTAGGTTTAACGAGTGTTGCACCTGTCCACTGTAGTGGGTTATTTGGGTTAGGATCGGCAGTAAGGATTTTCTTGTGATCGCGGGAGAGGGAAATGATGCTCTCTACAAGACTTTGAGTCAAAAGACCCTTCCCATAGTCTTCGACAATAATTGCATCATACTTATCAATCTGTCTTTCGATGGTAGACAAGAAAGCTTTTTCTTTTTTTGCAGATAGACTCAACCTTTCTTCTCGATCAACTCGAACTACTTGTTGCTGACGCGCGACGACTCTTGTTTTGACGATAGTTGGGAAACGACTCTCTGCCTGTAGCATACAACCCTTAATTTTGCACGAATGCAAAATCTTTTGCAGTTCACGTCCTCCAGAATCACGGCCGATAATACCGGCAATATCTGTTGAAATCCTAAAATCAGCAAGGTTTCTAGCAACATTGGCCGCACCCCCAGGATATGATGAGTCATGGGTAACATGGACAACTGGCACTGGAGCTTCAGGGGAAATTCGAGAAACTTTTCCCCAGACAAAGCGATCGAGCATAACATCCCCAATAACAAGTATGTGAACCTTCTGCATGCGCTTGATGATCTTTTTTAGGCGTTGTTGAGAAAATATCATTGCAGACAAGACGATAAGGAGTTGCTGAAAAGCTGCAAACCGTAAATATAGATTCTAGTGATTTATGATGAAGCCATCAAGTGGCTGCTCCATTTGCGCAGCCAAGGAATGAAATTTGGGTTGGAGAATATTACCTCTCTATGTAATAGACTAGGCAATCCTCAAAATAATTTAAGGATTATTCACTTTGCTGGAACTAATGGCAAAGGATCTGTAATCCAACTCGTTGCCTCTGTCCTAAAGGAAGCGAGTTTGAAAGTAGGGGTTTATACTTCGCCCCATTTAATTTCTTTCCGCGAAAGAATTGCCATCGAAGGTATGATGATTTCTAAAGAAGAAATTGTCGCATGGGTTAATAAGCTCAGATCCCTCGATCTACAGATGACATTTTTTGAAGCAACTACTGCTATAGCTCTAGGACATTTTAATAAACATAGTGTTGACTGGGTTCTGCTCGAAACTGGCATGGGCGGAAGGTTGGATGCCACCAATATTGTTCAACCTGAACTCAGTGTCATTACAAGCATTGGTTTGGATCATATGAGATTTCTTGGCTCTACACTGGAAGAAATAGCCACCGAGAAAGCAGGGATCATCAAGAATGATGTCCCTGTTGTTATTGGAGATTTACCTAAAGAGGCCAGAAAAGCAGTAGAGAGAAAAGCTAGATCTACGGGCAGTGAAATAATCTATCACAACCAAAGAACGCTAAAACTACAGTTTCAATCACATCAGTTAGAGGGTATTGCCTTTACTTGGAATGATTCTGCATACTTTACTCGCTTAACTGGAAGTTATCAGCAAGAAAATATCCGCACGTCATGTGCTGTCTTAGATTGGTTATCAAAAAAAAAGAATGTTTCACTAGAATCGAGCACTGTCGCGAAGGGCCTCATGCAAGTTATGTGGCCAGGGCGCTTTCAGGTTCTATCTTACGAGCCAATTCGAGTTCTTGACGGTGCTCACAATCGTCCTGCGCTCATATCTACGTTTGGAACGTGGATGAAATTAGTTGGCAAGAAACCTGAAATTATTTTATTCTCATGCCAGGGCTTAAGCAAGTGGAATGAGCTCAAGGAAGTCTTAGACAAGAAAGACTTCGAGTTGTGGCTAGTGCCTTTAAAGTCACCCGCTGCGATAGAGCCTGGTGAAATCAACGCATCATTAACTAGAGCAGAGTCCAAAGTTTTTACATCTATTAAGGAAGGTTGGGAAGCGGCCAAGGCATCCCAAAGAACCATCCTAGTCATAGGGTCTTTATATCTTGTAGGCGAAGTGATTTCTATAGACAAAAAAGCAGACCAAAAAGAGATAGCACTTAATTGGTGGTTCTCTAAATAAAGCCGCATTATGTCACAGAAGTTGAACAAGCAATCGTTGCTCCCATGAAAGCGCCCCAGCAGCAATAAGTATAGAAATAGCCTTTAGTAGACATCGCGCTGATAGCGTTTGGACTTTTGCAAGTCCTTCACATATGAGATAGCGTCTTCGAAGGGCTTTTCTCCAACTTTTGAAACAATGTTAATAAGCATGTCATGCACATCACCTGCCATACGCTGAGCATCACCACATACATAGAAATGGGCGCCATTCTCTAACCAATCATAGATTTCCTTAGCCTGTTGCTCCATGCGGTTTTGTACATAAACCTTGTGCTTCTGGTCTCTGGAAAATGCCAGATCCAACTTTGTAAGATATCCGTCTTTTAAGTAATCCTGCCATTCAAGCTGGTATAAGAAATCATAACTATAATGTTGATCACCAAAAAACAACCAACTTTTGCCCTTAGCCCCAACCGTAGCTCGCTCTTCTACAAAAGCTCGAAATGGAGCTACCCCAGTGCCTGGCCCTACCATAATAATTGGTGTATTATAATCCTCAGGTAATTTAAAATTTTTATTACGATTAACAAATGAGGGCACCGTATCTCCTACATCAATACGATCTGCTACATATGTGGAGGCCACACCTCTCCTTTTCCTTCCGTGACTTTCATACCTCACAACGGCAATAGTGAGATGAACTTCATCAGGATGCGCTTTCAAGCTTGAGGCTATCGAATACAACCTCGGCGGAATTTTCCTCATTAATCCGAGAAACTGCTGCGGTTCTAATCCTTTTACAGGAAAATCCGATAACATATCAACAGGCTGACGGCCCCAGAGATAATCCTTAACTGCGCTAGCTTCATCCTTGAGAAACTCTCCTAATTTCGCAGACTCGACTAAATCCTGGTATTTCTGAAGAACACTTTTGTTGAGCGTTGTAATATCAAAATCATTCGTCAAAGCATCGCTCAAAGCCTTTTTCTCACCACTCTTTAATGTCACCTCTGAAGAGGGATCAAAACCTCCTGCTTTCAAAACTGCCTCTACATCCTCTGAAGCATTTTTAGGCGTATAGGCAAAAACATCTCCAGGCTCATAGGTATAGCCTGAACCGTCCAATGAAAATTCCAAATGAAATGTCTCTTTTGAGGAGCCTCTACCGTTGAGCAATATGCGCTCGTTTAACACTGCCGGGAAAGGATTCTTTTTACTATAAGCCTCTTGGGGCTCCGCTACGACACTCGAAGGGCTAGCAACAACTGTTACAGAATCTTCCTGCTTATCTAGCTCTTCCACTACTTTTTTCAACCAGTCTTGAAAGGGTTCCTCAAAATCAACATCACAATCTTGACGAGGAACTAATCGACGCCCACCCAATTTCTCTAATTGTTGATCAAAATCTTTGCCTGTTTGACAAAATTTCTCGTAACTCACATCGCCGAGAGCACATACTGCAAAGTCACCAGAGAACGATGCCGCATCTTTTTTCATGACTTCTGCATGAAAATCAACTGCGGTCTCGGGCGGATCCCCGTCTCCCCATGTACTTGTAATAAGAAGCAGTGTATCTACTTTTGCTATCTGACTCCATTTGACATCTGCCATGCTCATGACAGATGTTTTCATGCCTCTAGCTTTGACTGCTTTTTTAGCCTCATCGGCCAGTCCTTCAGAATTTCCAGACTCACTGCCGTAAAGAATAGTGACTTCTTGGGGTTTGTTAGGAGCAATATCCGTATTAGTAACTTGAGCATCCAAAGCGCTTAGATAGCCGGCTATCCATGCTCTTTCGATTGGCGTTGAATTAGCGAGCAATAGCTCTAGCGCCTTTTTCTTATCTTGAGATATAGGGGCGTGGTTAGGAATTTGCATCTTCTGAGATCTCTTATTATATAAATATTAAGCGATGGAATATAGGAGAGAATCCCCTGTGACGCAACTTACTTGTGCTTGTCTCCAATCAAATTGAGTACTTGCGGCAAAATAAGCACACTTGCTATGAAGCAGTACCCAATGCCGATCATCATGAGCAACCCTAAACTAACTAGGCCTACATACTCACCGGTTATCATACAACCAAAACCAGTCATAGTCGTTAACGCAGATAGAAGAATGGCCTTACCTGTGCTAGCACTAAATAATTTAACCTTACCCTCCTCATTGTAACGATCTACCACATAAACCCCATAGGCCACCCCAATCCCTATAACTAATGGTAATGTAATAATATTCGCTGGGTTAAATTGAATACCAAATAGCCCCATGGTTCCTACTGTCCAGAGAATGCCTACACCTAGCGGTAGCAAGGTAATCAAAACTTGTTGGGTATTCCTAAAATGAATCGCTATCATAATAATAATGGCAACCATAGCCCAGCATGCTGCCTGCACGTAACTATCTTTGAGTGTTGTAATATAGATGTTATTTTGCACAGGTGTGCCCGTAGCATCAGGATCTACCTCTTTTAAATCTGCTACGAAAGCCACATTTGCTTCACGCTCCCAAACATCTTCTTTAGCTATCACTTCAAGCAGGACACGTCCATTCTTAGAAATATATCTCTCTCTGAGTTCTTCAGGCAAATCACTTGTGTCAAGTTCATCCAATTTAAAATCATCCACAGTTATCAAATCAGAACTCACAGGATTCTCCAGATCCATATTTTTAAGGAAAGTAAATTCATTTTTCATCCGGTTGAACAAGTTGATTTGATATTTAGATAAACGCCTGGATGCTTCCTCCTGGTCTAACGATTCCAGCACAGCCAATGAACGCTCTAGTGAGGGAATCAATTCTTCAAAGATACTGACTGCCTGTTTTGCACGCCCGCTCAGTAACTTTGCCTTACCTGCTTCACGGCGACCCTCTTTCGAGTATTCTAATAATGTCTTTAAATTATTTTTAGCTTTTTCAATATCCAGCTTAGAGCTGACATCAGCCTTAAACTCAAAGCTGTCTAACTCTTTCTTGAGTTCTGCTAGAATTTCTAGCTTCTTATCTTGATCTTTTGGCAGAAAAGTTTCTACCATCGCCTCCATTTCATCGGGTATCCTTGTCTTAAGCTCATTGAGCATTCCAATGGGACTATAAACGCTCTTAACTGTATCGTAGGACATGAGTTGAGCAATTTTTTGAAGTTCATCACTTTGATCTTCTGCAATGACAATACCTGGAATAAAGGAGTCTGCATCGGACTGCAGCAAACGATGTACCACACTAACTGCTGGCATTTCCGGGTTCTGGAGATTGAGCAAATTATAGTCAAATTTCACCTTGGGAAGCTGGCTGGCTGCCAGCAAACTAATAACCCCAGCAAAGCCCAACATCCATTTAGGATTCTTCACCAGAAAAGCATCTACCTTCTTACCTTTTTCACCTAGGGTCTGGAATCCAGACGGTTTTTCACTCTCTCGACAACCGTCCCGCAAAACCAATAAAGCGGGTAAAAGCACCAAACTAGCCAACAGGCACCATAGAATGCCAACACCTGCAATCACACCTAACTCACCCAGCCCTTTGAATTCATTGAAGCACATAGTTAAGAAAGCAGCAGTAGTTATGAGCCCCCCAACCAACACCGCAGATCCTGTGCATTTGATAGCTGCTATCACTGACTCCGTAACAATGTTACCCCGCAAACGCTCTTCTTCATAGCGGCCTAATATCTGTATTCCAAAATCAATCCCTAGCCCCATCAACATTAAGATAAATGCCTGCGAAATAATATTGAGATGCCCCACTGAAATAACTGCAAAACCAAGTGACCAAACCAACCCAAAAACTAAGGCTAATAAAGCAAGCAAAGGTCTTACAACTTCATGATAAGCAGCTATAAAAAAAAGAGCTATTAGGACAAATGCCAAAGAAGCGGCAATGATCATATCTTTCTCACTTTGCTTAAGTTCATCATCAAGCATTACTGGCTCGCCTGTGAGACCTAACTGCACCCCAGTAAAAGCTTCTGCCACTTCCTTCATATCTGCCCTCAAATCGCTAATCACTTCATCATAGGGATCAAACGCCTTGGAATTGCCCTCACCTGGAGTGAGCATCATAAGAAGCAATTTACCTTGCTCGAAACTAAGGTATTCCGTTGTGTCCATTTGAGCCAGCTCAGCTTCTATTTGCAAACTCCCCTGCTCATCCAACTCATTTAAGAACGCTTCTTTACTTAATGTTCCTTGGAGAGCAACATCCAAGTCATCAGAATCTATTGGGGAAGAGAGATCCGTCTCGAGCTTACTTAATTTATCAACCATCTGTTCAACAAAGGCGCCTAACTCATCCAAAGTTCCTTTAGCTCCTCGGTTCTGAGCAACCTTATCAAATTTCCTTAGAGCATTATCTAATAGAGAGTTGAAGTTAACTGCCGGCTGATTACCCTGGTTGCTAGCACTTAAGATATCTTTATAAGACTTAATAAGGGCTAAATGGCCATTTAAATCTTCTTCAGATTCGTAGAGTAATCCATGAGGCCTAAGCTTCTTGACCAAGTCTGATTGCTTGACCAACTTTTGCATCAAAGGACTGAAATCAATTTTATAAAAAGCATCCTCTATACCACTGCCTTCTTCCAAAAAGCGGTTTGCTAATTCATCTGCAACTTGTTTGTTAACCTCTACATTGGGCGACTCTATCACCACAACCATAGGATCCTTCGTTTCAAATTCTTCTAAATATGAAAGAAAGTTTTTCAAATCAGGGGAATCCTGATCAATAAGGTCATTGGTATTATTAAGAACACCAAGTTTAGTACAGGCTAGCAAAGCAGCTAAAATAAACAAGACCACTGCTGCTATAATAATTGAGCGAGGCCGTTTACATACTTGTCTTGCAAGTCTCTCTAACCAATGACTAAAAAGTTGCTCCAATTGCTGCATGAGAAAGAAAAAGTCTAGATACTGCTTTTTTATGAGACAACCTGATTTACGCTTTGAGCATTTATTTTCAACCACTCCCCAAACACAGTAGAATAGAGATAACCCCTAGCAGGAACTTTCGTGAGATTCTCTAGAGCCTGAACATAAGCAGCAACTTGACCTCCATAGAGTTCGACGAGACTCACCACATCCTTGACTCGATCTGTTTTCCAATCAACTACTATCCACTGCTTTTGTTTTAGATTATAGGCGGCTAAATCAATCACGCCATCTACACACCTCTGTTCATTATCAATTACAACCAAATCCCAAAAAGGCAGCTCGTGATGAATCACCCACTCTTGTGAGGACAAAATCTCTGCTATCTCAGATTTCCTTAATAAATCAAACTCATACTCAGCACGCTTGACCATACCCGTCTGAGTCTTCATTTGATCAAAGAGTAAAAGCCACGAAGCTTGATCTTCCTTCCACTGTATCCTCTCAACAAACTGGTGCCACCACGTACCGTACTGAATACCCGGATTGTCTTCAGCGGGAATTGGCCACTCCACTTCGTAATCATCAAAATGTTTTTCCACTTTAGGATTATCTGAATGAGTTAATTCATGAGGCAGCATTCTTTTACAAATGGACCAAGAAATTTTCCTTGCCTGATCAACTTGCTTCTCCCATCCCACTTCCTCCACCTTACCATGAGGATTTTGCAATTCCTGCAATTCTAACGACTTGTCCTCTACAAGTTCTTTACTCAATTTTTCCCAGACCTCTAATTGATCTAATTGCATCACTCGGTGAAAAGAGTTCTGCCCCCTCTTCCTTGTTTGTTCAAACAATGCCTCATCATCAATCAATAAAAGCGTATGTTTAGCCCGAGTCATGGTTACGTAGGCAATCCTAGATAACTCCTGAGTTCTTGCATTTAGAAGAGCTGCTTTGAAATCATTACGCATCTGATTGGGATGTAGAACTAACTCACTCATTCCATCAGCCGGATTTCTCATCACTCTCGGGTAGGCTTCAGATTTCACCTCAATATTCGCACTTATGAAAGGAACAACCACAGCGTCCCACTGCAACCCTTTAGCTTTCTGGGAAGTAATCAACTGGATTGCGTCATCTCTTATCCTAGGCTCCTCCTTGACTTCCATTCTAAAGCCTGACTCTAATTCCTCCACCCATTGACCTAAATAAACACCCCTTTCCTCTGCAGCATCTGCCTGCATAAGGAGAACATTTAGCTCACCTTCAATATCCACACCTTCAAAAACAAGCTCTTGCTCTTCTAGGATTTTCTCGACAGCAGCAGCAGCATTTAACCTGCCTAAAAGATCTATTTGGTCTACGGCAAACCGCACTGCCTCGCCTAAAGGCAGATTGGTGCTAGATTCTTTCAAATTTTTTAGATTCTTTAATGCATCAGCAACCTTGCTTGCTTTACCCTTAATCTTAACTTGCTTCACTGTATAATTAAACTCTCCCCGCTGGCTTTTGAATTCGTACAAAACCTGGTCCGACAATCCAAAAAGCTCACGTAACACACCAACCACCTCATACGTGCGCCAAGGATAAACCAAACTCACAAAAAGCCCCAAAAACCAAGCCATTACAGGACTATCTCCTCGAACGCGACTGGCGGAATGCAAGTCCACTTTCAATCCCTCGGCCTGTAGCGCTTGGGCAACAGGTTCAAGCCAAGCTCTTCTCGGACATAAAATAGCTACCTGACTCCATGAACTCGCCTGTAATTTTTCTAGCCCTGATACAACCAATTGCTTTGCCAGCCATTGAGCTTCTAGAAATCTGCACCGCTCTTGATTCAATTTCTGGGCTTGAATTTGATCCATCGGGAAAGCCCATCTAACCACTTGCCCCGGGAACGGATCAGGTCTTTCTCTAAGTGGAACAAAGGCAGCTTGCCCTAAATCACCATTTAAGAGAGATGGAAAACAAGCGTTCACAAACTTCACAACCTTCTCATCACAGCGGAATGTCACTTCAAATGTCACCGACTCACCTGCCCGGCACACTAACTTATGAGCGCGCTTATAAATTTCTAGGTTAGCTCTACTGCTATAAATTGATTGCTGAGGGTCTCCTACCATGACAAAACTACCTTGGCGAAACTGCCCTTGTTCATCCCTAGCAAGCTCAAGTAACAGATCAAACTGTTGCGGATCTGTATCCTGAGCCTCATCTAGGATTACTCGACACTCCATTTCACGAACTTTTGCTCTTACAAAAGGCTTCCTCAACAGCCGTTTAGCTAGAGCTATCTGGTCTTCATATTTTAAAGCCCCTTTTCGCACTCGGAATTGTTGATACTGCTCCGAAAGCTGCCACACAACCGGCAGCAAAATTAGTCCGGCCTGCTTTGACAGTCCCCCAAAAGCGTCATTCCACTCCTCTAGCAATTTCTTGCTGGTACCGTATGGAGCAGGAAGCCCTACATAACCATCATGCTGCTTCCATTTAACATACCAGCTTTTGGCCAGTGCCTTGCTTTTTATGACATTCTTTGCGCCAGGACCATTCTCAACTAGTGCTTCCAAACCTCGAAGCCCATCAAAGTTCAACGCTTCTGGCGGATTGCTATCTCCAACCTGCACATACCTAGCTAGAGGCAATATCTCGTCCAGACCAACTAATCGCAAAGCATTGGATACATCTTGTCCATTTAAGACAGCCTCGCAAGAAAGTCCCTTCTGTAAAAATTCGTGCCAAAGTTTTTCATCATTTTGCACCACCTCAAAAGTGGCAGGCAACCCAACTTGAAAGCCAAACTGCTTAAGCAGCTTAACACAGAAGCCATGAATCGTCCCAAAAAACGCTTGGTTAAAACACCTCATCGTCCTAGAAGACAGCCTTGTGCTAATAATAGCTTCACGGGCCCGCTGCTGAATCTCCAAAGCTGCTTTATTCGTGTAGGTCACTACTACCAAAGATGAAAGTAACGCTTCTGAACTCTGATCCTGCGTTTTAGCAAGTTGAAGTATACGCTGTGTAATAGCGTATGTCTTACCTACGCCAGCAGGAGCAATAACAGAAAAATTCTTTTGAACCTCTTCGGCAAAGAAGTCTCTGGCGTCTTGATCAATGAGCATGAAAAAAAGCCTCCAAACCTTTATGTGTCTTCATCCACTTTTCTATCAAGAGCTTCCCATCGACTGGCAAAGTTGCTAACGGGTAGACACCACTAAAAGAATATTGGTTAAATAAGCTACCTGACCAGCCTATCACTCCATGAGATTGAATTTTATTTAGCCCCTCGAGCACTGAATTCCATTCAGCATCTTCGTTGGCTCTTAACAGTTTTTCTTTCAAAGCAGAACGTGCAGACAGGAGATTACCAAAACCGTTTTCGCCTAGTGACTCTTTGAGTGCTTTCACGTAAATTGCTACCTGAAGACCCTTACCCTTTTTCAGACTTGCGGCGCTTAGTAGATCAGGATCACCCGTTTTAAAATCAATCACCCACCATTCTCTAGAGGCTTGATGAGTCAAGAGTAGATCTAGCCTGCCAGAAACATCCATCTCACCTGAGCCAAACTGAAGCTTCGACCCCTCTACAAGTTTCTTCTCTACCTCTACCTTCCAACCATCGCCGAAATCATTCAGCTTAAGACCAATATCACCAGCAATCGATCTCCCTCTTCTTACCACACTATCAACCCATTCCGGCACATGCTTGTCTACAGATTGATAAACTTCCCAGAGAGTGCCTCGAGTTTTTTTCATTCGCTCATCCAGAGCCTCATGCAAAAGTCCTACTCTATGAGTGTCATCTAGTCCTTTGCCATTCTGAAATACCTCTAATAAAGCCTGGCCAAGCCACTTATGAACCCAGACTCCTAAAGCTTTCTGCATGACTTTTTCTGAAAACCATGAATCCTTGGGTATAACTCTTAGATATTTCTTAAGCCAAAGCTCAGCCGATGAACTGTTGAGAAGTTCCCAATCACTGGCATTCCAAATAACTAAAGGCATAGGCCTACTTATTAAGGCAAACTCATACTCACCAAATACTCCCTTGGTCCTCCTCGCTAGATAGGCCTTACGTATATCTTCATATTGTCTTTTACCATTACAAGGAAAAGGTCTGCTCTCATTGGCCAAATTTATAACGCTTTTTTGCTTTTTAAGATCCGCTCCATGCAGAACATGATAAATTAGATTATAGAAATCACCTCTGGCCACTGCATTGCCAGATGGTTCTAGGCCTTGCTCAGATGAGGTAATAGCCAACTTGCTAGTAACACTCTCTAGCACATTAAGCACTTGCTTCTGCTCGAGCCACAGCTTTTCTTCCGACCTCAAAAGTAGTCCATGTTTTCTTAAATCGACAAAAGAGAGTTCCTCATTCTGCCTTAAAGCAGTTCGATTCAATTTCTTAATCAAAGCATCCCCAAGAAATCCCTCCGGGCTTTCAAGCCGAGGCCAACCATCTTCCGAAAGACCACTTAATACCAGATGTGTCCAGGAAACACCCTCGGCACGATTATATGGAAGTACCTCAACTCTACCTAGGAATTCATTCCCATGATCGCCACGAACACGCATCATTGAGTTCGCTATTTCTCTCAACCATTTCACATAGAGTGAACGACTTACTTTTTGATCAATTCTATTGATAATACCAACACGCTTCTCAATTGCCCCCAATAAAACAGTCCAACCCAAAAGCTCAAACAACTCCTTCAATTGAACATGAAAATCAACAGCCCTAGCGAAAGATTCCAGAAGCCCAATTTTCTTTAGCCAAGCTCCAACCTGCTTAGCTTTTGGCGAACCTAGGCGTTCCAACCAACTTAAAGCAACTAGGTAATGCTCGCTCAGAGTCTCATGAAAGCTTTGTTTAAGAGCATAACCCACCTCTGTCATGGAGAACGGACATCCAGCTAAAGCCTTGGGGTAGCTATTAATAAAAAGCAGAAAACTAGAAATAGTCTGATGCTCTTGAAAATCTAACCAGAGCTTAAATGAATCTGCCTCATATGGGCCTGGCCTGAAGTGTCCTAAGGCATCGTAATGTGCAATTCCACTTTGCTCAAGCCTTCTTGCTACTTCACGGCTTAAAACACCTGGACCAGGCACTAAGACGCCGACTCTTTCAGCACCCTCTGCCAAGAAAGCAACCACTTGCCTAAATGCTATTCGTGCCTCCTCATAGACGTTTTCA
Source organism: Verrucomicrobiota bacterium (assembly GCA_039192515.1). NCBI lineage: Bacteria > Pseudomonadati > Verrucomicrobiota > Verrucomicrobiota bacterium. Next base: position 72,303 of record JBCCXA010000005.1, read on the forward strand.
GCAAGCGCAAAGCTCACCGAACCTTCTGGTAAATCAGGCTTCTCAGCGTTCCCTCCAGACTCTATTGCCAGCGCTAGCCTCTCGAAGGGTTTGTCTATTTGAGAATTCCTCGAATAAGCAACTTCAAAGCTTGAATGCGTGATATGTTCCCAAGAGTTTATCCAGATCTGATCCGACTCTTCACCTTTCCACCGAGGCGCGTATACGGCCATAGCAAATGTTGCCGAGCCAACATAAGCGGCCAGCAATAATCCTCTCCATTTCCAAGACTCGCTACCAAACCCGACTACGCATACCGATTGAAAGATCTGAGGCATTTTTCTATCTCGAATTTTTTTTAGAATCTCATTCTCTACTTCCATAGGGGATTTAAGCTCCAAAGACTGATATCTCGTTTTAACTTGATTTAAAATTCTCGAAAGCTCTAGCCCTACATGGTCCACGAAGGAATGCCCTGCCCCTTCAACTTCATTTCTCGCTTTAACTAGTAAGGAGGGATCTTCAGACAAAGAATAGGCCAGATTACTATCCTCTAACTCACTTTCTAGCCCTAACATGAATCCTAAACTTTCAGCGTCTAGGACATCATCACTTAGACCTAATTTACCCCAAAGATATTTTTTGCATTCTTGGGGCGACCATATACAAACCCCAACCATGCCGAGCCCATTACTGATCAACCTGCGTTTTATCTCGTATAATAGACTTCGATTAGGAACCAGCAGAAGAGAGATCTTTGATTGTTTCCAAGCGTTTTTTGCTTGTTTGACAATCCAGTCTTCTAGTCTGTAATTCCAAACATCTTCAAAGGTCTCAGCCATGATCATCCACTTCTCATTGGGCTGATCATTACTTTCTCCTTCTAAATCAAGGTCCAACTCATCTTGCTTATTCGTCACAGACATCTATTAAGATTCCACACTTTTCGCTAAATAGCAGACTCTATTTTACACTCCACAGTTTGATCTTCATTGCCATCAGGACCTCTTGTATTTTTTCGAGATATCATGTAACTATACTTAAATCCGCAGCATTTTTATTTTATTATGTCGTCCATTCTAATTGTCGAGGATCACCAGGTATTACTTGCTCAAATCACCCAGGCAATGCGTGATGAATTCCCTGAATTCACCATTCTACCTGCTCGAGGTGTAGATGAGGCTCAAGTTTTGATTTCAGAATACGAAGTTCCTTATTTTATCATCGATATTTTTTTACAGGATGGAAACGGTATAGATTTTCTTTGCGATGTTAAGACAATTGAGCCGGACTCTTTAGCTATTCTTATGACAGGAAATGATACAAAAGACTACCAAGATCAAATCCAATCCCTTGGCATTCTCAAAGTACTCGAAAAGCCCTTCAATCCAGTCTCTGCAGCAAAATTACTGCGTCGATCAATAGATTCTGAAAATCAAAAGGATACTTGCGATAGCCAATTCCAAGCTTCCCTTTCTAATCTAACTAGTGTCGACATTATCCAATTAAAATGTTTCTCGCGAGCAACTCAGGTCCTTCAATTTCAGTCAGCCGAGGGCGCAACTGGAAAACTCTACTTTCAACGAGGTGAAATCTTACATGCAGTCGTTGAAGATACGACCGGAATGGATGCCTTTACTACTATAGTCCGTTGGAAGGGCGGGAGAGTCACTGAAATTGCAGAGCCTATTTCCAACAAGAGAACACTTCATTCAGACTGGCAGTCTTTATTACTAGATACCGTTCATAGAATAGACGAGGATGCAGTAGCCTCACTTGACCACAAGACTGTTTCCTCCTAATTTGTAGCCATGAGCATACGTATTCTTACGATTGATGACAGCCATACTCTCAGGTTGTTTATTTCTCGTAGTTTACAAAAGCAGAGCAAGGATTTTGAAATATCCACTGCTGAAAATGGGCATACTGGGCTTTCTATGGCACGAGAAGCATTACCTGATCTTATATTGCTCGACTACGTCCTTCCTGATTTCAATGGAGACCAAGTGTGCCAAAAGCTGCTTGATGGTGCCTCAACTAAGGATATTCCGGTAGTTTTCCTTAGCAGTAATATTAATGAGGCCCGTCAAGCGGCAACGAAATACACTAATATCAAGAGGACTCTAGCCAAGCCATTTACACCAGAGCTCTTATATGCCACAATCAACTTTGTTTTACGAAGGACTAGCTCTCGTGACTTACAGAACGGCCACTCTGACTTCACTAAAAAAGAATCTCAGAGGTCCCCGCGTAGCATTACGAAACCAGTAAGCAGAAAGGGTGCAAAGACCAAAAGGATCGCTAGCCATTTAAGCAATCATTTTGAAGCACAAGACAATGAGTCAGCTCCTAAAAATGAAACAAGCACAAAGAAAAGTAAAGCGCCACAAACAAAGCCATTAGCATTGAAAACTGCTATGACGCCCACACTTATTTTTCGCGGACGCACCTCACATTTCCTTTTAAGCCAAGCCTTAAGGGCTATACATGACCAGAGACTCACAGGAGTGCTTCGAACATTTCTCCAGAAAGATGCTCAAGAGCTCTATGTAAGCAAGGGTCAGGTCCTCTTTAATACTACTAGAAACGTTCCATACTATTTACAGGGGGCGAACCTAAATTTTCCAGATGATCAAAAAGAGATCTTGAATCTTGCCACTCACCAACAAAGCCAGTTGGGCCAGCCATTTTTCCTTAGCCTCTTTAAGGACAATATTCTTACCCAAGAAAAAGCCAACAACCTCACGTTGCAATTTGGCAGCTATCTATTTTCTCGCAACTGGCTTGCAACCGATATCATGTTTGAATTTCAAGCACTCTTGCAATTTCCAGATTTTGTCACAAACTCAAATTTATCTTCATTAACCATGCAAGAATGGACGATGGAGAGCCTCAGAAGCATTAGCACACGGGACCTCAGCCAACTTCCCATATTGCTTGATGAGCGGGGAATTCCAGGGTATACCCCTTTGGGTTTTGATATTATTTACAAATATCCACTTAACGAAGATGATGTGAAGTTCGCCCAGCTCGTTGACAAATCACAGAAGACCGTGGGAGAGATTGCTCAGCAGCTTGAACTGAGCATCGACCAGGCAAAGCTTATCCTCTTCCGTTATATCTCTTTGGAGATTTTCCAGTACTGGCCGATAGCTACGACTAAACCATGACGACAGCGCCCGTAAAACTAGATGCTCTATCCAATAAAGTATATCTATTTTCTTGGCTCGAAGAAGATAAATTAAACTTCCTTTTTAATAAGGCTCAGATTATTTCACTCGACTCAGGCAATATTTGCATCGAATCTGAAGCACCTAACGATGGCATCCATATCGTTTGTTCTGGAAGCATAGAAGTTCTTAGCGGATCAGAGGAGAGTAGGGATGTGCTATGCACTCTTATAGAAGGCGATTTCTTTGGCGAACAATGCCTGCTCCAGAAGAGTATCACAAGGGCTACTTTCAAGGCACTGGAGGATAAGACACTTGTCTATTTTATATCGAATGATTTACTTCAGGAATTTGAGGCAAGCTACCCTGATCAGTTTGCCATCCTTATTTCAAACTTAGCCCGCTTTTATTCACGCACCCTAAGATCATTAAATGATAGATTGAGTTTAAGCTCTCAAGCCCATGGACCACACTCACAGTAATCACTTTTCAGAGTCGATGGAATCATTCTTTAAGAACAACCCAGCGTTAATGACTTTCCAAAAAATCCCACTTTTTCAAAAACTCTCTCAGGACTCCCTTCTAACTCTTTATATTGCCTCAAAAGAAACTATCGTCCAGAAAGACGACTGTATTGTTAGCGAAGGCACGGCTGGTGATGAACTGTACATCATAGGAAGAGGCAAAGTAGATGTTTTCAAAGACTATGGTCAAAGTAACCAAGTCCACCTTTCTACATTAGGTCATAATGCTTGTTTTGGTGAAATGTGCATTATAGAGCCTATTGTCAGAAGTGCTTCCGTTGTAGCTGCAGAAACATCGATTCTCTATTCAATAACCTGCAACAGCCTAAATAAGCTCTACCAAATATGGCCTGATCAACATACTCAAATCATGAAAAATCTTTGCACCAATCTTACTGAGAGAATAGCCACCATGGACAAATCCTTTCTAATGAGAGCTTGCTAACTATACTCGCTAGATATGACGAGCGCCCAAACTTGCATCAGGCATTCACATATTAAATCCTCTAATACTTGTGCACCATATTAATAATTTGCTAAATAAGTCTAGAGCTGTAGATTCTAAATCTATGAAAAAATTAGCCCTAGCATTATTATTTGGAATATTTGTTGCACTCTCAGTTCCTACTTACACATACGCACACTGCGGAGGTTGTTCTTCTGACAAGAAGGATAAAGAAGCGGAGTGCTGCAAGAAAAAGGGCGAGAAAGAATGTTGCAAGAAGAAAGAAGATAAGAAGTAGGCTATCCTCTCATCTCTGCAAAATTCTTTTTCATTAAAGACTCTAATGACTAGTAAAGTAGCGGATCTTAGAAGAACAAAATAATAAAGCTCAACGTTTAGTTAGCACATAAAAAAGGAGTGAAATTACACGTCGATGAAAAAAGTAATACTATCAATTGTATTTGGGGCACTAGTTGCTTTATCAGCACCTAATGGGGCTTATGCTCATTGTGGAAGTTGCTCAACCGATAAAGATGACAAGAAAGAGTGTCCATCAGGATGTAAGGGTAAAAAGGGTGACAAAGAGAAAGAGTAGTTAACGATTCTTTTCTTTACTCACAAATCTATCTAGAAACTCCTTCTGCACTATCGCGGTGTGAAGGAGTTTTTTGTGCCAAGTAAGCTCAATTATCAGCCAAGACGATATGATTTCCCAACAGAGCTTTTTACAACATGGCACTGGCTAATAATACCTCTTGGCTTTTCTTATACTTTACGACAAATTTTTTTCGTGAAGATAGTTTTAGCAGTAGCGCTGGGCAGCGCGCTAGGAGGAATACTTAGGTATTTGATATCTACTTGGGTAGACAGTAAGCTAGACCATCCACTGCCATGGGGAACAGTTATGGTCAACGTCATAGGTTGTCTGCTCATTGGGCTGGCGGCAGAACTGACAAATGCCCACGGTAAATGGGCTATGGAAGCATACTGGCGCTCGTTTCTTTTGCTAGGAATTCTGGGTGGATTTACGACTTTTTCTTCTTTTAGTCACCAAACACTTGAACTGTTCCATCTAGGCGAGTTTCTGCATGCCTCCCTGAATGTCATATTATCGGTTTGTTTATGTCTATTTAGCGTATATCTAGGCCATTTATTAGGCAATCACCTCAACCGTATCATATAAACCCATGAGCAGATTATTCATAATTAAAGTTACTGCTTATACATCCGAGATTATAGAAGAGCGTCTTGCGGGATTCTTCTTTTTCTCTATGCTGTAAGTATGCCATTCGGAGGTTTTCAGTCTTATTCATCTAGACAACCATTGTTTTACCTTGGGAACATAGCCTTTGATGCGACGACTTTACTCATTGCTATTCATATTATTTCAATGCTTCTTTGCACAGTAGTTTTGGCATTCGATCACACATCTTTACTTGGAGCACTCCATTGTAATATCATAAATTTGTCTGAAGGTTTTATCTGGACCCCATTTACCTATTCCTTTGTTCATTATATATCTACTGAGCATATATGGTTTGCCATTGAGATGCTTATGTTCTGGTGGTTTGGTAGAGAAGTAGAGGCCTTTATAAGCACGAAAAACTTCGGCTGGCTTTACGCCCTACTTATTATAGTTCCAGCATTTATTATGGTGCTGGTATCTGTATTCTCTGGTGTTCCTTATGACCTATGGGGATCAAAAGCTATTCACTTTTCTATCTTTTTAGGATTCGCCATTATCTATCCAAACGCCATGCTGCTATTTAACATACCAGCAAAGTGGATAGCCATCATCTTCTTGAGCATCTACAGCCTGGCATATCTTGCCCAAGGTGCATGGTTAGAACTTCTCTATACCTGGACAACGGTAGGCACTTGTTACTTATGCCTCAAAGCCTCTGGTGTAAGAGGAGGCTTCAATGTTTCAGAATGGCTCGCTTCCCAAAAAGAGAAAAGCGAGGTCAAGAAGTTCAAAGAAAGAGAGCGAGCTTACAAACAACAGCAAATTAAACACTCAGAGAGTGTGGACGCTATCCTTGAAAAAATCTCTCAACAGGGAATCAACAGCCTTTCAGATTCCGAAAAAGCGACACTCGAAAAAGCTAGGGCCAAGCTTTTTGAAAAAGACAAGGGCAAGTAACGTGCCTTATCCCCCAGACCTAGACCACCCGTGAGTGCTGCACCAAATCACAAGATAGAGAATCAAATCAGCGTCGATTGGGAGAAATGGCAGCCTAAAGAAGAAGGTGTTCTCTGCTTTATCCGTCCTACATCCGATCCTGAAAAAATTTTATTGATCGAAAAAAAGCGCGGACTGGGAGCTGGCAAAGTTAATGGACCTGGAGGACGAATCGAACCTGAGGAATCTCCCCTCGAAGCAGCGATCCGAGAAACGCAAGAGGAAGTGCAGCTGACTCCTATGAATTGCCATTGCCGTGGCATTCTCAATTTTCAGTTCATCGATGGTTATTCGCTGCGTTGCCATGTATTTCTAGCAAGCGAATACATGGGCGAAATGAAAGAGACAGATGAGGCGAAACCGTTCTGGCAGAATATACAAGAAATACCCTATGAGAATATGTGGGCCGATGATATCTACTGGCTACCTGCGCTATTGGAGGGCAAAAAGTTTCAAGGCAACTTCGTTTTTGATTCGGATAAAATGTTATATAACCATTTATCGATTCTAGATATTTCTAGCTAATTAGAACCAACCCCACCTGCCACACAAAAATACCAAAAAATGTGACAGATGGGGCTGTAACTCTACCCAGCAACTAAAGCTCCAAACTCCGGTATACCGCGAGACAATTGTTGAAATTTGACATCGCTTTCTACCGCTCGGTTAAGATGATCTATGGCTCGCGCTAAGGAATTCATCCTTGCGTGACAGCGAGCCGCTAAAAAATGCCATTCTGGGTCCTCATAACAGGTATTAGGGATGTTGTCCAACAACGTCGCAGCTAGTGCTATCTCATCCTGCTCTAGGGCCATCTCCACCTTTACCTTGATGACTGATGGATGCCTTCTTTCTTCGAATGAAAGATCATTCAAGGCCTCTGAGGCGGCTCCAAAATCTTTAAAATTGATGTTCTCTAAGATATTTTCCAATTTTTGATCTAGTTTTGTGTTCCTATACTCTTTAGGCTCTTCTTCAACCATCACTTCTCCTACATCTAAGCTGGTATTACCAGACGCATACACAGCCGCTCACATAAATACGAATGAAGCCTCCCAGCAATCATTACATTGTTGTTAACAGTAAAGTATGTACTTCGTCATATATCATGAGTACTTTAGTGTTTTTTTAAAAAAATATTATTTCTTTAAAAGAAAGAGCATTTTGATGATTCTCGAGAGAATGCTGATATCCCCCTCATCGCAGACTCGATCATGTTAAATGGGGATGATGCCGTTCGGACTTGATGCAGTGCACCAGATCTTGGCCCCTAAAAGCATAGCATCCTCTAGAGGTGTCGCCACCGAGACACTTGTCTCCACTCTACCTGAATTGGCTATGAGATCTACGCTTAGACGATGTCATTGAATAAGTCTTCGTCGACTCTCTTTCCCTTTTGACTCAAGCTTTTATGCATCTCATTCCTGTTCTTTTATTTGACAGAGGTTAATTATTCAACTTTTCTAATGCCTATTATCTTGTCCAGCCTACAAAAAAAGCAGCAAGGAACACTCATTATTTAAACATTTAATCCGATATATTACCTTGAAGGGCGAATCAAGTCAGTGGGCCCGGCAAGTTTGGGTTATACTGGGCGCAATGACCTGAACGGGGTTTTTCCCAGGGCTCACTGGCAGCAATTCACCCACCCGAAGCATTCTTGTTGTTCGAGCAAATAAACAAAAGGAATTGCTATGCCTATTATAGGATCAAATGCAGGAAGCACCGCTTCTTTATTCGTTCGTAACAATAATGAGTCACTAGATAATTCAATCAGACGACTCTCATCGGGCAGCAGATTAGCGAACCCCTTAGCAGACGCCGCTGGCGTTGCCGTAAGTGGGAAACTGGATGCTGCCATACAACGGCTCTCCGCATCAAATGATGGGGCGCGTAACATCATATCATTTAGTCAAACATCAGACGGATTCTTGGGAACTGCTCAGGGCCAGCTCACTCGCCTAAGTGAACTTGCTCAGAGGGCAACAGATGGAACCTTAAGCGATGATGCACGAACAGCATTGAACACTGAATTCACTGCTATTCGTGATCAAATTGGACAGACGCTGCAGAATGCGTCATTCAATGGCACATCGCTTTTTCAAAATGGGGAAATCTCCACAGCTATTAATGATCAAGGAGACACGGACTCCATTCAGACGCAGGAATTGAATAATACAACTCTTGGTATCCAGTCACTTAGCCTTGATGATGCTGCAAGTGCCTTGGGAGCTATCTCTACATTAGATAATGCTCTAAGCACGGTAACATCAGAACGTGCCAGAGTGAATGCTGATATTTCTCGTTTCCAATTCCATGCAAATAATATTGATAACCAAAAGATCAATGTGGAGTCAGCAAATTCTAGAATCAAAGATCTAAATATTGCTGAAGAATCTACTAACTTTGCTCGAGATAGCATATTGCTAAGAGCAAGCGTTGCTATGGTAAGTCAATCAAATGCTGCAAATGCTAGCGTCTTAGGATTGTTAAAATAACAGAAACTGATAAATCATTTAATTCATCTTCCGATATAGCTCATAAGTCATTATGTCGGAAGAGCAAAAGTATCTATTAAGAACTGAAAAAGGCGACTTAGGGCCAGTTATTCGTAAAGAGATCGTCCAGCTCCTTCTAACCAATAAAATATCGGACCTTACACCATGTTGTAAAGTTGGAGAGAATAATTGGTCCCTAGTTTCCGACCACGTCCAAGTGGCGGTCGGGAAAGAGACACGACCATTAAGTGTGACAAAAAAAACAGTTCGCATCACCTTTCCTTCAGGAATGCGTTAAACCCGAATGGTGCCATAGAGACTAAAAGGTCTGCACAAGATCTTGACCTCAAGTTTTTTAGACACCTCGCTCAACTTCTATAACATCATCAAGGGTAAAATGATAATCTGATAGGTCTTTATCATTAGACAGACCCCACAACAAGAGTGACAACGGAAGCTAAGCTGTTTAAACAAAAGAGATGCCTCCTTCTCAGGGACTCAGCACTAATAAGACACTCCAGCTTTTAGCCAAGACGGCCATTCTCATTTCTACGAGTGTTTACTTTATCTTTGTTTGCCTTAATTTCTGGGGAGGGTCTGATATTCATTTCGCCAGTGGAAACCCAAAACTAGGTGACCTCCAACAACACTATGCTGCTGGGGTCTTCTGGTCTAAAAATAAGATTCAAGATCTTTATCAAGGCTTTCATTTAGGAGAATGGCTCAACCAATGGCATAAGGATGCGTGGCGGGAGCCTTCCAGCAATATCCATTCCTTCAACTACGTCTACGCACCTTTACTTGCAGAGATTAGCTCATGCCTACTGGTATTTTCGTGGCCTACTATTTTGAATTCCTGGTTCAATCTCATTGTATTCTTCTATCTGTTAGCATGCGGGATCCTTATTTATACACACTCGAAGATTAAGCAACTCCGTGACCGCAACATGCTTATCCTGCTATTACTAGGATTCCCTAGCTTTTATTACACTTTAATACTATTTCAAAACAACACCTTGACTCTTCTCATCATTGTTTGCACAGGATTGCTTTTAAATAAAGGCATGCCGATTATTGCTGGACTAGTCCTCTCTTGTGCTTTTTACAAACCTCAATACATGCCTTACTTCTGTTTATTTGGCTTATTCGCCTTTCCATTACGCTTTAGCTTAGCTCTTGTTACCGGTAATCTTCTCTGGCTTGGACTGGGGATTTTAGTCTGTGGATTGGAGGCACATTACCTCTGGTTTTCGAGCCTTGAAGATATGTCCTCTGGCATTCAATTTCAAAGATATGGACTCAATCAATCTTGGCATGGCTTCTTCCTAATGGCTTTTCCATCTCTTCCACGTATAGGCATCGACCTTTTTTGTCACGCACTCGCATTCTTCTCACTAATACTGCTTGGCTTGCTCTGCCGCCTTGCCCCCACAAAAATACCCTGGCAACCAGCTTACTCACTATATGCCTGTGTGGTAAGTTGGCTGCTTGTTTCACCTTATGTAGGTCATTATGAAATTCTACTAACTGTTCCCTTTTGGTTTTGCTTATTACGTCGCCCCAACTTTTCTGCTTTGGATAAGTCCCTCATCGCTGCATCCATTGTGCTAATTAGCATGTTTTCTATTACCGGGCAGACAGCCTCTGTGAATATCACCTCGCCGATACTTACCTGCTGGTTTTTATATAGCTATCTGATCTGCTTAGACTGGAAAGCCTTGCCCTACACCTGGCAACAATTATTTCAAAAAAGCAGAAAAATGATTTACAGTGAAAAGCCTCTAAGCCATCGACTTCTTTCTATATTGAAAACGACCTATTAGATGGATCAAGAAACACCCAATACTCCCCAAGGTCAAACCGATCAGCGTGCACCCTAGAAAGAGAGGTTTCCACCCAAGACTCAACATTTCCTGCCAGTTATGCAAATCAAACGCAATACTATTACAACCCAGCAAATATGAACCAACCTGAAAAGCCCCCAAATAGTAAAAGGGGGCTACAAAGGGATTCGTAAGCAACTGGACAAGAATGGTTATAGGCATATTTGCGCGAAAAATAACTGCCAAAGCAACCGCTAAGGGGAATTGAATGCCATAAAAAGGCGACGTAGCAAGGAGAATCCCTATCAACCATCCTTTAGCAAGGGTATCAGGCCTCATAAGCCAAAGCTCCTTACTTAAAAAGGAATCCCCAAACCACTTGTAGAAGAAGCCTTTCCTTAACTTCCTACGTGATATGCCATTTCTGGCCAATGATCGCCAAATACGAAAAGTCATAATTGATATTCTTTTAGGTCATTTCGAGCCTAACTCCAGAACTTAAACATAGTATCGTCGCAACGGGTTCAATTATTAATAGTGATATGGAGCTCAGGCCACCCGAATATAAGGCCTAGACAGCATGCTGCAACCGTTCTGCAATCTCATGTGGCAAACCAGCATCGATAATTTTCTTCTGTGTTTTTTCTAGATCATAGGGAACTCTCCGGAATTCAATCGTATTTTTATTAATATCGAAGACAACATAACTAGACTTCCAATTGTGATCGCGAGGTTGTCCAACTGACCCAACATTTACAAGATATCTTGAGCTCTTTGCTAGTTCTACTGGGCGGTCGTGGTTAAGCTCACGAACATCACCTTCTTTTAAAAAAATCTGCGCGACATGCGTGTGTCCAATAAAGCATAGCTGCGTGAACTGGTAGATGAAACTGTTCCCAGCTTCTAGTGCAGATGATATATAGTTCCAATTTTCGGGATCATCTAATGACGAATGCACTATTGTATAGCCCTGTACGCGCCGTTTCATAGGAATTTTGCGCAAGAAACTTTTTTCTTCTTCGTTCAAAGCTTCTCTCGAGAACGCAATCCCTTCTCCTGCCATAGCATTATAATTTTTGGCTTCGCTAGTGGCTGACACCATCTCATCATGATTTCCCTTCACAATGGGACAGCCCAACTCCCGTACGACTTTGAGGCACTCCTTAGGATTTGCATTATAGCCTACGATGTCACCCAAACAAACTGGATGCGTAACTCCTATACGAGTCATGTCATCAAGTACAGCAGTTAATGCCTCAAAGTTACTATGAATATCACTAAAGACACCAAATTTCACATGAACTCCTCAACCTAGACCTTTCAAGTATCTACTTAAACTCGCATTATGCAATAGAAGTTGAACGAGCCGCCTATAAGCTTGCGCCACAAGGAAAAGAGAGTCGACAGACATTTATCCGAAGGCAACACCTCTAGACTCTATGTTTCTTGAGGCCAAGATCTTATACAGATCTTTAAGTCTCTACTACATCATTCGGCTTAAATAACGGAGAGTAAATTTGAATCCATCGCAAGACAAATAAAAAGACCAAATAAGGCCGTTTTCTACAGAACTTTCATAGATCATTTCTTCAATCTTCAAAGACACTTCACACAACATTTGCAGAAGAGGTCAAAGTATGCTTTTGTATCAAAGAATGAAATCTGACTTTGGAGAGATTCTTCTTAAATACTGCTTAAGGAAGCTTTCGGGCTGCTTTATCGTAGAGAGCAAGGGGAATCGAGGTATTATTTATCTTATCGAAGGATTAGTCGTTCATTCGGAGGTCAACAAACTCACTGGACTACCTGCTTTCTTGCAATTTTTTACCTGGCCATCCCCTGAGCGCTTTGAATGGACTCTTAATATGGGGGCGAAAGAGCAAACTATGGCACTTTCATATGAAGCTGTAGTAGTGATGATTTCATACGCTGAGACAGTTACGATTGGCGAAGATAACCACCCAGAACTTGTGGAAGATGAGCCTTATGATCACATAGACCTAGCTCTGGAAATTATGCAAGGGGACAAGCCTTTTCAGTACCCCATTAAAACAAAGCAGGTTCGTGTAGGTAGATCCTCTGCTAACGACCTCGTCCTAGAGGACCCCTCTGTCTCTCGAAAACACGCTTTCTTAACGCTCTTTCAAGATGGTTTAGTCGTTCATGATATAGGCTCAAGCAATGGAACTTTTATTGAGCAAGAAGCTATATCTCTATGTAAACTTGAAAGAAACCAGTACATTTTCTTTGGCCACGTGCGCTGCAAATTAATTGAAACCCCAAATTCTCAAACACTAAAGGCTAGCAAGGCTCCGAGGATGGTCACAAAGACAACCCGAATTCCAGTCACCAATTACCAAGCTAAAGAAAAAGACTCAGAAGTCAGTGCCAAATAAAAATTATGACCAGACCGAATCAGGAATAGCCACTAATATAGCTGTCAAGAAGACATTTAGGAAGGCTAGTGGAATAAAGACTTTCCACCCTAAATTCATCAACTGATCATAACGAAATCTGGGTAGTGTCCACCTCACCCAGATAAAGATAAACATAAAACAAGCCATTTTGGCAATGAACACGAAGACCTGGAGTAAGCCAACCCACCATGCATCTCCCAAAGTCTCCATTCCAGGGAAATACCAACCTCCGAAGAACAGCGTCACCATGATGCATGAGGAAACAATCATTGCCGCATATTCTCCTAAGAAAAAGAGAGCAAATTTCATAGAAGCATACTCTGTATGATATCCCCCCACCAATTCAGTCTCACACTCTGCTAGATCAAATGGCAAACGATTTGTTTCCGCAAAAGCAGAAATCAAGAAGTAGACAAAAGTAATAAATAGAGGCACCGATAAAACGATGGATTTTAAGCTTACATTTGAGAAATTGAAGAAGTCAGCAGGATTCAATAAATTAATAAGAGGAAAAGCCAACCAACCATTCGTTTGTTGGAAGGAAATAATCTCACCGAGGTTTAACTCACTGACAACCAAGAATACAGGGACTACGGATAAGCCCATCGTTAATTCATAGGATATCATCTGTGCAGAGGCCCGGATACCACCAAGAAAGGGAAACTTAGAATTTGAGGCCCATCCAGCCAAAACAATTCCGTAAACACTTATTGAAACTATGGCAAAGAAAAATAGCACGCCTACATTCAGATCAGCAATTGTTAGAGGAACGACGAATGCCTCTAGAACTTCCTCATTTAAGGTGATAGACCAAGAAAATAAGCCCAACAGCCACTGTGTAAAAGAGTTTGTTACTAGCCATTCTACAAAAGGACGTAGATTCAAGACATCTCCGAAAGGAACGATAGATACAGTTAGCAAAGCAGGCACCATAGAGATAATAGGTGCCATCGTGAAGTAGAGCTTTCTGACATGCTCTGGAGTATACTCTTCTTTTAAAAGAAACTTAACGCCATCACAGATTGGTTGCAGCAAGCCTAAAGGCCCTACTCTGTTTGGACCGATGCGATCTTGAATCATGGCACTGAAGCGTCTCTCAGCAACTACACTGTATGCCACCATAAATAAGACCAAACCCACGATTGCTGCACACTTAACTAAGGAAACAAGGATGACTGTTATTAAACCAGCGCTTATCATGATCGGGGCTAATAAATTTTAATATCTAAACCCAAATCAGTAATCTTGCCCCAATTTAAGCCTTTGAGTGGTTTTAAATTTTTTACCATAGACTGGAATAGGTCATCAAATGAATGAACACCATTACCACAACCCGTTACCTCTCGCAAACGACAAAGTACCTCCCAATCTTCTTTTCCCTTGCCAGGAACAGCCACGGCCTTGTTTAAGCGCTGTAATCTTGAGTGCACATTGATCATAGTTCCTCGCTTCTCCACAAAGCCAGCAACAGGCAAAACAAAAGAAGCTAGATCTGAGGTTGTATTTTTGAGGATTGAAGCAGTAATCAAGAAGTCTAATTTTTCAAGATCTTGACTTACAAAACCTGCCTCAGTCAAATCTTCTTGCCAGGCAATCATACACTTAATACTGCCATCCCTGACGCCCTTTAGAATTTTTTTGAGGTTTTTCCCTCTGTTGGAGACGCCCGTCATCGTTGCACCTAGTGTATTAGAGTTGCAATCTTGACTCCTCAAAAAATTATCTCCCTCTTGTGGTCTAGAAATCACATCCATAAAGACAACACTAAGTTCATCAGCCCATGTTTTGAGCAGGAAAAGCTCCTCGTTTGTCATCCGAGCAGAGGCAATGATTGCTATTTCTTCTCCTTTGAATTTTTTAATTTGTTTACCAATTTCAAGATAAATTTGTTCCCAAGTGGTGATGAATCGCAGTTTACCTTTACCCATATGAGGTTCAGTAATTCTTTTCTCATCTTGCAGGTAGTGAAAACCCAGCCGACCTTTATCGCACATCCAATGAGAATTCACCGCATCGTTAGAACGAGGTGTAAATCTGTAGACAGTATCCTGTCGTGAGCCTACCGTAATATTGCAGCCTGTGCCACAACCGCTACAAACACTCTTTGTTTCCTTCAAAAACCAAACGCGCATCTTGAAACGAAAGTCTTTACTGGTCAAGGCCCCGACCGGGCAAATGTCAACTGTATTAAGTGAGTAAGGGTTATCAAAACGTTGCCCTTCATGCGCCGCGATTGCATTATAGCTCCCACGGTTTACAATTCCGAGAATGTCATCATTTACTACTTCATTAGCGAAACGGACACAACGCGTACAGAGAACGCAGCGCTCATCATCAAGGACAATCCTCTCGCCTAAATCGACATTCTTTGGTTTTTTAACTTTATCCTCAACAAAACGACTTTCTCCCGATCCATACTCTGTCGAATATTCTTGGAGCTTACATTCACCTGCTTGATCACAAATCGGGCAGTCAAGCGGATGATTTATAAGAAGAAACTCCATAATAGCTTTGCGGCACTCCTTTGCTAACGGGGAATCTGTGCGCACTCCCATACCTTCTGTTACAGGGGTAGCACAACCAATTTGAGGTTTTGGAATCCACATGAGCTCAGGCTTACCATTTTTATCAATAATAGGCTTGCGTTCTGGATCCCTTTTAGGCATTCCCATTTCAAAAAGGCACATCCTACAATTTCCAGAAATGCTTAACTTCGGGTGATAACAGTAGTGCGGTATGAATTCACCGAAACTCTTGGCCACTTCCACGACATTAAGGCCCTTAGGTACTTCTACCCATTCGCCATTAAAATGGATATTCACCATCTCTTCCCTATTGGCAGGAATGTCGTGATTAAAAGGGTTCATGGAATGCTTTTTCACCATTTTATTTCCTAACCGTGCTTTCATTCGCGCTATCTACACCAACAGCTTTTGCATCAAATTCGTCTCCAAATTTATCAATAAAACTTTGCACTGGCCAGGAGCAAGCTTCCCCGAAAGCACATATTGTCCGACCGGCAATATTATCTGCAACATTCTTCAACAATCCGGTATCCTCCTCTCTTGCATGACCATGATGCATACGGTGAATAATCTTTTTCATCCATAAAGCTCCTTCACGACAAGGTGTGCACTGACCACAGGACTCATGAGCGTAGAATTCAGAAATATTAGCCAGGCATGCCACCATATCACGCGTGTTATCCATTACAATCACTCCACCTGAACCAGCCATGGAACCAGCAGCCATCAATGAATCAAAGTCTAAGGGAATATCCTCCAACCCAATGTCTCTTTCCTCAAAAGAGCCGTCCGCTTTCTTAGACTTTAACTTATAAATATCCCCTGCTCTCAGCACTTTTGCAGAAGAACCCCCAGGGATAATTGCTTTGAGCTTATTGCCATTTCGAATGCCACCACAAATATCATAAAGTAATTCGCCCATAGTTAGAGCCCCGACCGCAAACTCATAATAGCCAGGCTTTTTTACATCACCACTGACACATAGAATTCTTGTGCCTGTATTGTTAGGCTTGCCGATTTTGGCGTATTCAGCCCCACCCATATCAACCACATGCTTGACGTGACATAGAGTTTCCACGTTGTTCACGATTGTGGGGCACATATATAAACCCAACACTGCCGGGAAGTAGGGAGGTTTGATACGGGGATATGGACGTTTACCTTCTAATGATTCAATAAGACCAGTTTCCTCGCCGCAAATGTAAGCACCTGCCCCACGGTGGACATAGATTTCTAAGTCATAGCCCGAACCTTGAATATTCCTTCCCAGAAATCCTTTAGCATGAGCCTCTTTAATTGCTTTCTCTAGAATCCTGGCCCCTTCAATAAATTCACCTCTAATATAGAGATAGGCTAAGTTTACTTTATTCGCATAGCAGGAAATCGCCATACCCTCGATAAGTTGATGAGGATCTTTGTAGATAATTTGCCGGTCCTTGAAAGTTCCGGGCTCAGATTCATCTGCATTACAGACCAAGTAAATTGGCTTGTCTGCTTTTTCAATATTGATAAAGCTCCACTTCATCCCACATGAAAACCCTGCTCCGCCCCGCCCTCTTAGTTGAGAAACTTTTACTTCATCTCGGATTTTCTGGCACTTCATTTTCAGAGCTTTCTTGAGCACCTCATAACCTCCGTGCTTGATGTAGCATTTGATGTCATTGGTGTAGCCCTCTACATCGATGTGCTTGAAAATTAACCTATACTCTTCAACCGCCATAATCCTTACTCATACTTAGCCACTAGCTCTTTAACTTTGTTTGGCGTTACATTCTCGTAAAAATCTTCGTTTACCATCACGACTGGGGCTGCGCCACAAGACGCCAAACACTCCACAAACTCCACCGTAAACTTGCCATCTTTACTGCTCACACCATGATCATCTGCGCCTTTAGTTTTACCTATCGATTTTACAAACTTATTGAACGTCTCATAAGCACCGCCTAACTCACAAGATAATGTACGACAAACTTTTATATGATAAGTTCCTATGGC
Organism: Verrucomicrobiota bacterium; assembly: GCA_039192515.1. NCBI lineage: Bacteria > Pseudomonadati > Verrucomicrobiota > Verrucomicrobiota bacterium. The sequence continues at coordinate 89,861 of JBCCXA010000005.1, forward strand.
ATGTTCGCGAAACATAGGATAAAATGTTACCACTTCTAAAACATGAATTTTCTGAAGTTCTAGTTTGCCCGCTATCCACTCTACCGCTTCTTCCGAGATATACCCAAATGTTTCTTGCCACAAATGCAAGAGCGGCAAAACTCCGCTTCTCTTTGAAACGGGATAGTGCGAGATAAGCTCATTTGCCTTTTTAGTAAAGGCGGGGGTTGGCTCATGCTTCTCAGTGTCCTTGGCAGGTGCTATCATTTAAATTCTCCATTTGCATCCACAACTTTGCCATTTATAAAAGTAATACTCGCTCTCGATCCCCCTGATTCATACTTATAAGTCGTCCCACTCAATCCTAGAACCTTACTAGTCTTCACCTCATTTGGCTTACCAATCAAATCCTTAACTTCTGCTTCCGTCATTCCATGAGAAATTAAAGTAAAATTATCATTCGTTAATTTAGAACCACAAGCCCCTAAGCATAGGGTGCATAACAGCCATAAAAATAACGATCTTACACCTAATCTCCTTCTGCCCATATTTAATCTCTAACGATCACACTCACCCATCACAAAATCAAGGCTTCCCAAAATCGCTACGACATCACTCACTGTATTACCTGGCAGCAAAGTTGGTAATATACTCAGATTCACGAAAGACGGAGCGCGAATCTTGAGCCGGTGCGGAACACCTCCGCCCTTACTGCTTATGAAAAAGCCAAGTTCACCCTTGGGATTTTCTGCTCCAAAATACACTTCTCCCACTGGTGCATCCATCCCCTGAGTAACAATCATAAACTGCTGTATGAGCTCTTCCATCTTTGTCAAAACTTCTTCCTTTTCTGGAAGAATATTCTTAGGATCTTCCACATAGATGGGGCCATCTGGTAAATGCTTAATGGCCTGCTCTAAAATTCTCACACTCTGACGCACCTCTTCCATGCGAACAAGGTAGCGATCATAAGCATCACCCACAGACCCCAAAGGAACTTCAAAGTCGTAATTTTCATAACCCAAGTAAGGCTTGTGTTTACGTAAATCATAGTCGACCCCAGAACCACGTAAATTTGGACCTGTTAAACCATAGCTAATTGCATCCTCGCGAGAGATTACGGCAATGTCTCTAGTCCTATCAACGAAGATACGGTTCTTCGTCAATAAGTTATCGATTTCATCGATGCGATCCGGCATTTGTTTAACAAAGGCTTTTAACTGATCAATCCAACCCTCAGGCAAGTCTCTGGATAAGCCTCCAACCCTCGTATAGGAGGTGGTGAAGCGTGCACCTGTAAGTGCTTCAATTAAATTGTAAGCCTTTTCTCTTTCAGTGAAGGTGTAGAGAAAGACAGTCATGGCACCACAATCCATTCCATAGCAACCAATTCCCAACCAATGCGCTGAAATTCTAGCTAACTCACAACAGATTACTCTAATAGCCTTGGCACGCTCAGGCAGCTCATAGCCAAACAACTTCTCTACTGCACACGTATAAGCGACATTGTTGGCTAATGGAGCTAAATAATCCAAACGGTCTGTATAAGGAATAAACTGAGTCCATGTCATGTTTTCAGCGATTTTTTCATCGCCCCGATGAAGATACCCCACATCAGGCATCGCCTTGGTAATGATTTCGCCATCCAACTCTAGCACAATACGCAAAACTCCATGAGTCGCTGGGTGGCTCGGCCCCATATTGAGAACTAACTTATCGCCAGCCAGGTCCGATTGATCCTCCAATTGCTGAGAAGCAGTAGTAGCTGTATCTGGCACTTCTATTTCTGTAACATCTCTGGGCATCTTCTTATTATAAACAATCCGATTATTGGATATCTGGGGCTTTCGACCTGGGCTCACGATCTTTAGTTAAATCCGCAGATGAAGTTACAAATGGCCCACCTTCTAGCGGAGCCGGACGACTAAATGCAATATCAGGCATATCTGTTTCCTTACCTTCTAGAGGAAACTCCTTGCGCAACGGGAAAAATGGGTAGCCATCCCACATCAAAATGCGACGCAAATCAGGATGTCCTTGGAACTTAATGCCCATCATGTCATAGACCTCGCGTTCATGCCAATTAGCTGTTTTCCACTCGCCTACGACTGTTGGCAGGACTGCGTCATCTTCACTAATCGGCACCTTCACCCGCAAATGTTGCTGAGTCTCCAAACAACAAAGCTCATAGACTACTTCAAATCGAGGATCTTCACCATAATTGTCAATCGAGCAAATATCTAGCAGCATATCAAAGCCACTTTCTGCTTTTAATGTCTTCATGACTTCTAAGAAAATGTCTTTGGGGACAGTCCAACTCATTTCTTCACGAAACTCCGGATGCACTTTAATTTTCCGAGGGAATTTTTCCTTCATGGCCTTGGTTAATTCACTCAGATCGCTCATCACTAATCAGGCTACTACTGTTTTCTTTTGCTCTTTCAAAGACTTCTCATTCATGATCTCGTTTTGCAATTTCATGAGACCTTCAAGTAATGCTTCAGGGCGCGGTGGACAACCAGAAATGTAAACATCTACTGGCAATAAACGGTCGATTCCCTGCAAAACTGCATAGCTCCTGTACATGCCTCCAGAACTTGCACAAGCACCCATAGCAATTACCCATTTAGGGTCTGGCATTTGGTCATAAATGCGCTTGGTAGCTAAAGCCATCTTGTAAGTCACAGTTCCCGCCACTATTAGTAAGTCTGACTGTCTTGGGGAAAACCGCATCACTTCAGCCCCGAATCTTGCAATATCGAAACGTGAGGATGCTGTCGCCATCAACTCAATCGCACAGCATGCTAACCCCATCGGCATAGGCCAAAGCGAATTCTTGCGCATCCAATTTATGGATGCATCTAGGCTGGTAAGAATGATATTGCCTTCCACCTTAGAATTGTAATTCATCTCGGTGTGTGATCCCATATAGGTGAAAGTAAATCAGCCCTTCATCAGATCAAGGGAATTATGAATAAAATACTCTCTTTTTTTCTCTCTTTTCAATATACGTTTTATGATTAATTTTACTAAAATAGTCATTAATCTTACTTATTCTAGTAAATGCTTACCTTAAAACAAGGGAGCCTGGGGTTATTCACTATTGATTTTACCTGAATTATGCAATAGAAATTAGGTGGGATGCAGAAAGATTTGAGCTACAAAAAAGAGAATGGAGGAAGATCTATGAAAAGAGCTCATACCTCTAGTAGCCTCTATGCTTCTTGGGGCCAAGATCTTGCACTGATCTTCAAATCTCTGTAGCATCATTAGGATCTTATTAAAAATTTGGGAATTTATAGTCTTGCCAATTCTCTAAAATCAACAGCTATGGAAACCAATCACTTAGAATCAGCCGTCAAGGAACGTTATGGAAAAGCCGCGCATGAGCAAGAAGCTTCGCTCTGTTGCCCCGTTTCATATAATCAAGAATATCTAAAGGTCATACCTCAGGAAGTCATCGAACGTGATTATGGCTGTGGAGATCCCTCTCAGTATGTTAACCCAGGGGAAACTGTTTTAGATTTAGGTTCCGGCACAGGAAAGATCTGCTTTATTGCCTCCCAGGTTGTAGGCCCTGAGGGCAAGGTTATAGGCGTCGACATGACTGACGAAATGTTGGGTATAGCTCGCCGGAATGCTCCCGTTATTGCCGAAAAAATAGGCTATGCTAACGTAGAATTTCGTAAAGGCCGCATTCAGGACTTGTCGCTAAACATTGAGCTGCTTGATCAAGAGCTCAAGAAAAAACCTATTACCGATGCTAATGCATTCCTAAGGGCAGATGAAACTACTGACGAGTTGCGCTTGAAGAAACCCTTGGTAGAAAGTGATAGCGTTGATGTTGTCGTGTCCAATTGCGTACTCAACTTAGTCGACTCACACCACAAACGCCAAATGTTTGATGAAATTTTTAGAGTCCTGAAGAAAGGTGGAAGAGCCGTTATTTCAGATATCGTATCGGATGAGACCGTGCCTAGGAACATGCAAGACGACCCCGAGTTATGGTCAGGCTGCATCTCTGGAGCGCTTACGGAAGAAGAATTCTTACAGGCCTTTGTTGATGCAGGATTTTATGGAGTGCAAGTCCTAAAATTTGACAAAGATCCTTGGCAGACTGTCAACGGCATTGAATTCCGCTCGCTAACACTTGAGGCTTACAAAGGCAAGCAAGGTCCCTGCTACGAGCGCAATCAGGCTGTCATTTATAAAGGGCCTTTTGCTGAAGTGCTTGATGACGATGGCCATCGACTAAAGCGCGGCGTGCGCTACGCTGTCTGCGACAAGACGTTCAACCTCTACAAGAAATCTCCCTACGCCAGTTCCTTCGAATTCATTGAGCCTTTGCAAAATATAAAGCTTGAAGACGCCAAAATTTTCGATTGCAGCGGTCCCTCGGCTCGTCGTAGAGATCCCAGAGAAACCAAGGGCCGAGACTACAACGCAACGAAGGAAAACTCACAATATTGTAATGGAGGAAATGGGGCTTCTAATTCCTGCTGCTGATATGCGGGCTAGTGACCCATTCCTTACCACTCTCAAAGAACATCACTCGACACTAGATCGAAGTCGAACAGAAATACTTCAGATCAATGTAGGAAAGCTTTGTAATATCACCTGTGTCCATTGCCATGTCAATGCAGGACCTGCTCGCAAGGAAATCATCACTCGACAGACAATCGATCAAATCCTTCCGTGGCTTAAGAGGATGGATCATATCCATACAGTAGACCTGACAGGAGGCACTCCTGAAATGATCCCTGACTTCCGCTACCTCATTAATGAGCTAAAAAAGATCCCTCACATCCGCACCATCATGGACCGCCTTAATGCGACTATTCTAGTTGAACCAGGATTCGAATGGGCATCCAATTTCTTGGCAGATCATAAGATTACACTGATTGCCTCAATGCCTTGTTACTCTCCACAGAATGTAAACAAACAGAGAGGACAGCGTGTCTTTGAGCGCAGCATAAAAGCTTTTCAAATGCTCAATGAACTAGGCTACGGCAAAAACAATGAACTCATCCTAAACTTTGTCTACAACCCCAATGGCGCATTCCTACCTCCCGACCAAAAGAAACTTGAAGCCGACTACAAACGCGAAATGAAAAAGCATTTCGACATCGACTTCAACCACCTCTACACCATCACTAATATGCCTATCGCCCGCTTTGCTTCCTACCTTAAAAGAAACGGAGCATACGAAAGTTACATGAACACCCTCAAGGAAGCATTTAACCCATCATCTGTTGATGGCCTCATGTGCAAGAACACGCTTAGCATAGGCTGGCAGGGAGAAGTCTATGATTGCGATTTCAATCAACAGCTCGCTATGCGCTGGAAAAACGGAAACCCAAAGAAAAATTTATTTCTATGGGACATCAAGCCCGAGGACATCTCAGACCGCCCCATTCTTACTGGGACCCACTGCTTTGGCTGCACCGCTGGTGCCGGCTCTTCTTGTGGTGGAGCTTTAACTTAATAATCAAATGAAATTTTAATCTGAATGGTCTAACAGATCTTGAATCTGAAGCGCAAAAGCTTGAGCCATCAAGTCGATCACATCCTCGCATAAGATGAGTTTTACTAGTTAGTGGAGTTTTCAATCCGCTCCATTAATCGAAGATGTAAATCCTTTCTTTGGTTCGAAAATTCAGGCAAATCCGCGAGATTGCTATACTGTTGCGGATCCTTTTCCATGTCATAAAGTGTAAAACCTTCTTCGATTTTTTTGTTCCCTGGATACCACATGTAGGCCCACTTATCCGTACGCAATAAATGTCCATTATGAGTCATGGCATAAACATCTTTACGACCGGTTTGTGCGTCTGGATTATCTAACATCTTCACAAGGCTATGCCCCTGCACATGTTCAACTGGTGGTAATCCAGCAAGTTCAACCACGGTAGGATAGACATCTATCAGTTCAACCGGCTGATCACACTGAAAACCCTTACTAAGTCCAGGAGCAGATATAATTAATGGCGAGCGAACCGATTCTTCCCACAGAAATCTCTTTTTCCATAATCTGTGCTCACCCAAAAGATAGCCGTGATCTGACAAAAAAACGACAATGGTCGTTTCCTTCAATTGAAGCTTTTCCAGCTCATCTAATAAACGACCTAACTGTCGATCCATATAGCTGACACACGCATAATAACTGCGATGAATAGCTTGTCGCTCCGCTCGATCTATTTTTAAGTCTTTGCCCTGTGCCTGTTTAGGAATGCCATTGAAGTGATTGTCTGACACTTCGGGGATGACCATGCTTTCTGCTGGGTATGCCACAAAGTCCTGAGCAGGAGCAACATAAGGAAAATGTGGCCTCACAAAACCAACACCAAGAAAAAAGGGCTTCTTATCTTCCGCTCTCAACCTGAGTAGCTCGACTGCTTTATCCGTAGTCATAGCGTCAGGCAAGATTTCGCTGCTATCTTCTGTTTCGACCGTTACCCAGCTACTGCCACCCGGTATTTTTTTTACATCCCCATGAACCCAGTTTGTTTTCCATTTTTCACGCCACTCTGGATAACTCTTAATAGCTTTTGGCGAGGTATGATTTCTAACAAAGCTGCCGGGAGTTAAGGTCTCCATGGCTCTGACATTATAATATTCAACCCAAGAAGAATCGTGATCACTACCACTAGTTCCTTTTATAATATCCCCAGGAACATCCATGTGATAGAGTTTACTCACTCGTGCAGTCCAGTAACCATTTTCCTTAAAGTAGCGAGGCAAGGTGAGAGCATCTTCCTCAAGAGGTTTTCTCAGACTGGTAACGCCATTTTTTTCTGGATATTGTCCCGATAAAATCGATGCCCGGGAGGGACCACACAAAGGATACTGGCAGTAAGCTCTGACAAAAGAAGTGCCTTCACTAGCGAGACGGTCCAGGTGTGGCGTCTTAGACTGAGGATGTCCAAAGCTAGACAAGGCAGAATTCAAGTCATCAGCCACAATAAATAATATATTCGGGCGAACAGCCTTAGACTCCTGGAGCACAATGAAGTTCAAGATTATGATGTAACAACAAATAATCATACGAATATGTTTTTTAAACATATGTATCACCTCCGCCTGATCTCATTTATGAGTCATTCATTCTTGTAAGCAAAAGCATTCGAAAATCCATAACTTGCGCTCCCGGTATATCGGTTGCCTGAAGCCTCAATCTTCCATTTCCTTCTTCCAAGCGAATTTCACCGAGGGTCATGCGGCCCCACTCCTTGTCATATGACTCTTTGCGCTTGACTCTATCCTCTTTCATTCCAATCAAAGGAGAATCGTGAGCTTCCGTAATCTTTCCTGTTAACTCGTTGTCCATAAAACTCAAACGGACAGTGGAGCCAAGATCTTCAGCTTTACAGGTATAGAATATCTCAGCCTTATAAATTCCTGACTGCCCTACTTCACAACGCCATTCAATGGTGTCTTTAGTACTTGTCCAATTAGTAAAGTAGGAGGCATTAGGAAATTTACTCGAGCGCTCTATACCACCTAGCGACTTAGCATCTCGAGCTGGAACCTGAGTCATTCTTGCGCCTGGATGACCAATGATGTAGGACCGCTCCTCAGTTACATTTCCGTATTTCTCTAACATCTCCTGACTCCATGCCTTTGCCTTATCTTCGAGCATTTTTACAACCTCAGGCTTTTGCTTATTGATTGGACTTTCTTGCCCAAGATCTTCGATCATATCATAGAGTTTACCCTTGCTATCCATACGGTAACGTTGAGTCCTTAATGACACAGTTCCGGGCTTGAATGATGATTGTGATTGATAAAGTATGCGCTCAGGCCACTTTTCGGAACTATCTACCAACAAAGGTTTCAGGCTCTTCCCATCTAGGGGTTTCGTGCCAGAATAATCAATATCCACCAACTCACTTAACGTTGGAAGCAAGTCAATTGCCCCAGCGATATGAGGAATCTTGGTGCCTGGCTGTATTTTGCTAGGCCAACTTAAAAAAAGCGGTGAGCGCACCCCTCCCTCATCGAGCGAACCTTTTTTACCTTTCATACCGCCATTCCACCTCTTGCCATTGGGACCGTTATCATTGAAATATAGTATGATGGTATTGTCCCTTAACTTTAGCTCCTCAATTTTCTTTACAAGGCGCCCAACGTTCCAGTCTATGTTTTCTACCATTGCATACGCCGCACAAGTGTGTGCACCTAAATCGTCCTGCATTTTCTCAAATTTATTCCACCATTTGTCGGGCACTTGCATAGGTGAATGGGGGGTATTAAAAGCTAGATAAACAAAAAATGCCTCTTGTTTATGATTCTCTATATAGCTCATAGCTCGTTCAGTTAAGTCATCCGTTAAATAACCACTTCCGGTCACAATCTCGCCATTATGGTCGAGCATGGGACTGTAATAATGGGCCCAATGCCCGGAACAAAACCCATAGAATTCATCAAATCCACGTGCATTTGGATGGTAAGGGTACTGCATTCCATTGTGCCACTTTCCGAACGCGGCAGTTTTATAGCCCGCGCGTTTAAAGATGTCGGAAATGAACATTTCATCCGTGTTTAATCTCTCCTTCCCTCTTGTGACACCTCGAACACCTGTCCTCTTAAAATAACGTCCCGTTAAAAATTCTGCACGCGTTGGAGCACAAAGAGCACACACGAAGAAATGGTCAAATTGCACTCCAGACTCAGCCAGCTTGTCTAGATTGGGTGTACTTATATGAGGATTTCCATGTATAGAGAAATCTCCCCAACCTTGATCATCCGATAACATCACCACCACATTAGGCGGGCTTGCAGTGCTAGCGCTGACCCCACCAATGGATAGAGTAGATACAAAAAATAAACTTATCTTACCGAAACTAACAGCCAACTGAAGAAGATGATTCATAAGATGATTGGTCCTTTGAGCACATACTAGGAAGCACAGAAAGTTAAGGCAACTAGTGAATGTGAAAGCCTATGGTTTGAGTCATTGTAGTAAAAAGTAAATCAGCTTTTTAGGAAGCTACAGCAAGCATTGATTTACTACTTCCTCACTTGCTAAATAGTTGCTCCAGTATCTTAATTTGTATCTCCTTGTGTTCAGACGCATCATCTTAACCGATCCCATGCCTCAACATTCTGTGGCATGGGCTAACTCGTTTTATTCTTTTTCTTTTTCCTATCTGGAAATTTCCCAGGCTCTAGCGGTGGTAGTTCATACTTATCTCTTAAGCTGTCAAGCTCTTGATGCAAGCGCTTTATGACTTCAGCATACTCAGGATTGCTATATTGGCTTTGCATTTCATTAGGATCTGTTTCTAAATCGTACAGCTCCCATTCTCCTAGATCATAAAAATTGATCAACTTGTAGCGACCATCATAAACCCCCTCATGACGTTTGACGCTATGAAAACCAGGAAATTCATAGTAATGATAGTAAAGATTTTTACGCCAGTCTTTAGGTGTGGCCCCTTTGAGAATCGGAACCATGCTTCTACCTTGCATATCCTCCGGTTGCTCCAAGCCAGCAATGTCCAAGAAAGTCTGTGCAAAATCAAGGTTTGAGACTAGATCTGAATTGCGGGTGCCGGGCTTGGTAATACCTGGCCAGTGAACAATCAAAGGCGTGCGAAAGGATTCGTCATACATAAAACGCTTATCAAACCATCCATGTTCACCCAGATAAAAGCCCTGATCAGAAGAGTAAATAAAAACTGTATTCTCTGACAGTTTTAATTCTTCTAAATGGGCCCTGAGTTCCCCTACCGAGTCATCTACAGATTTGATGCAACGTAGATAATCCTTAAGATACCTCTGATATTTCCAACGAACGAGTTCCTTACCCTCAAGCTTAGCTTCTATCATCTTTTTATTCTTTGGGTCATAAGCGGCATTCCATTTACTTAGTTGCTCAGGACTCATTCGCTTTAAAATTCTCTTGGTAAGAGGTTTTTTAGCTTCCTCGAATTCCTTGACTTTCAGGTCTTTGCCCCACTCCATTGTAATAGCAATAGACATATCCTGTTCGCGCGCGGCCGTACCTCTGCCCGAGTAATCGTCGAATAATGTATCAGGCTCGGGAATGCTTACATCATCAAATGCATTTAGATATTCTAAAGCAGGTGACCACTCTCTATGAGGAGCTTTATGTTGGACCATTAGTATGAAGGGTTTATTAGGGTCTCTTTCCTCACTGAGCCACTTAATGGCCTTTTCAGTAATAATGTCCGTCACGTAACCATTTACTCTGTATTTCCCATCCTCTTTGATAAAATCTGGATTGTAATAGTGCCCCTGACCCGGCAATATATCCCAATGGTCGTATCCTTGGGGTTTGCTTACCAGATGCCATTTACCAATGATCGCTGTTTGATATCCTCCCTTTTGAAATAATTTTGGAAAAGTCTGCTGAGAACCATCAAAACGTACTTCGTTGGTCTTAAAGCCGTTCAAGTGGCTATGCTTACCTGTCTGAATAACGGCTCGGCTAGGCCCGCAAATTGAATTCGTTACCATGCAACGTTGAAACAAGACACCCTCATTGGCGAGTTTGTCGAAATGCGGAGTCGGGGCTATCTCGGCCAATCGTCCACCATAGGCACTTATTGCTTGGGTCGCGTGATCATCAGTAAAAAGAAACACAATGTTTGGCGCCCCCCCTAATACAGTAAGAGGGACTAAAAGCAGTATTAAACTAAGCTTCATCATTTTGCTGGACATAGATTATAGTCTGCAGTGCCTTAGCTTTTTTGCCATTAAGATTGTTCAATAAGTTTCTTAGTCGCTAATACCCCCTCGACTGGGCCAAGATTTTTACCTTCATACTCAATGGCAATAATTCCATTATAGCCGGTATCATTAATGATCTTCATTAACCTCGGGTAATCGAAGCCTTCAGCAGAACCATCTTCATTGATATTATGCGTTTTGGCAGAAATGGCTTTGGCGTATGGCATCATATCTTCAGTTCCTTGATAAATATCTGTCCCCTTCATTTTTCCAAAATCAGGCATGAGCCAGCAATGATCGTGACCAAAAGTCTTAACGAGGTTGGCTAGAAAAGCTCCAGAACGTGAATGTTTTATCGGCATAGGCTCGATGACCAATATCTTATCTTTTGATTTTGCGTAATCTGCCAATGGCTCCAGAGCTGTAATAATTTTTTTGGTAGCTATATCCTCATCCGCATTCGGGTCAGCTCTAACAAAAATCCGCACAAATTTAGAATCTAGAGTCTCTGCAGCATCAACAGCCCACTTGTGCATAGAGCCCTTAGCTCGCAGCTTTTTTTCCTCATCTGGCCTGCAGTCAACAATTTGCGCCATAACCAGAAAAATTTCGGACCCGGATTCATCTGCTGCTTTTTTAAGGTTAGGCAGAAAGTCTGCATCATCTTCCCATCCCTCAGGAAATCCGCCTGTCCAGACATCAATCTTGGTAATACCAAATTTTTCTTTGGCAAAGGCTGGGTAATCCATGGCCGTTAGCTGGCCAGATTTAAATAACTTGCGCAATGAGTACATGGACAAACCTACTTCATAATCAGCAGATCTAGATTGTGTAGGAAGTAGTAATGACCATACAACTAACAGTCCTAATAGAGTTTTTTTCATAAGATCGTTTCGCAGTCGTGTTTCATAGATACGCAATTTGTAGACTAAGCTAGAATATCAACCCGGCAAGAATTCTTTGCGATACTCATACTGACTTTTTAATAACTTATTCGCTTCAGGATTATTGACGAAGACTTTTTTATCAGGATCGAATGTAAGAGGACCTTCCACGACCATGGCTATCACTCCCAAAAGAGCCGCGGCTGTAAAGTCAGCAGCATAATCAACAATGTTGGAGCCAGGCTGCTTGTTGTCCTTGATAGCCCGCAACCACTCTGAGAAGTGATCGCCCTTAACTCGAGGCAGGGTTTTGGGTGGAAACGCCTTGTCGCTTTTTAGTTGATTAAAATAGTCTACAGGAAAAATTCCTATACGTCCCCCATAGATGTCACACTTCATCGTCCCTTTCGAGCCGACAATAAGAGTGCCCGTAGTAAGCGGCTTCATAGATTTGTCTCCCTTGCCCTTTCCTTTACCACCAAAAAACTCTTGGGGTACGTGTGGAACATCCTCCGGCAGAAGCTTTCCATCCATCCAGTGAAGTGTAACAGGCTTACCGAATTTAGTTACAAATTCGAAGTCTATCTTAGATTTTTCAGGAAATGCAACCGGCGTGACCTTACCTTTCACCGCTTCAACTCGAGTAGGGAATTTCAATCCAAGTGGTGTGTAGGAGGCATCCATACAATGACAGGCAATATCGCCTATGGCACCACAGCCATAATCTATAAAGGCACGCCAATCAAAGGGGGCTATCCCACCGCGGTAATCCATAGGCTTTGCCACGCCCTGCCATAAATTCCAATCAAACCCATCGGGAACCACACCTGGCTGATTGAATTGATCCATGCCCTGGGGCCAAATAGGCCTATTTGTCCAATGATAAACTTCTTGCACATCTCCGATGAGACCTGCATCGATCCACTCCTGAAATAAACGAACTCCCTCCCTGGCATGGCCTTGATTACCCATCTGCGTAATGACGCCTGTCTCCTTGGCCACTTGCTTGATATGCATTGCCTCCTCAAAGGTTCTTACTAGAGGCTTTTCCAATAAAAGATGTTTACCCTGAGCCATAACCCAAAGACCTATTGGATAGTGCATATGATCAGGGACTGCGACGGACACTGCATCGATCTCTTTCCCCATTTTGTCAAACATCACTCGATAGTCTTTAAAGCGAGGAACTTCCGGAAATTTAGAATAGGTTTCTACTGCGGTTTTGTAGTTCTTAAAACCACTAGGCTTGGTGTCACTTGCCTCATTAACGTCACAAAATGCCACTAATTCCGCATGCTTTTTTAGTTGAGTGACATGCACATTACCACGACCTCCTACGCCTATCACTGCGACTCTAACCTTATCCTGGTTTAAATTCTCAGCTTTAATGATGGAAGGAAAAAACAATGAGCAAGCACCCACTTTCGTACTCGTCTTGATAAAATTTCTTCTATTTAGCATCGAATCTATCATACACTATTAATTCTATTTCTTCATGACACCATGCGACAAAAACACAACATGAAGCGACAATTTAAATACTTGGTACTGCTACTTTTTGCGGTTATCCCCCTTGTTACTCTATCGCTTCAACTACATGCCGCTGAGCTCTACAACCCTACAGTTAGAGACCCGCTGGAGGAACCATGGCGTTTTAAGCATGAAGAGATACTAAATGGTATCGGAGCAAACTGCATGGCAGAAGCTCGCAATGGCCTCATGTGGTTCGGGTGCTCAGGTGGTCTCATACGTTACGATGGACGGAAGACCGATTTTATTCCTCTTAGCAGTAATATTCTTGAAGACATTAAGCCAAGATCTGAGAGACCTACCATTAAAGAAATTCTAATTATTGAAAAGGGCATCTTAGCGCTCACAAATTATTCATTAGTTTTGTATAAAGATAATAACTGGCGCGTCATCGTTCAAGACACAGGAGCATCGCCCTATCATTCTTTACTCTTGCAGGCTCCTGACCAAAATATCTGGCTGCAGACTTCCGAAGCTTTATGGCTTATCAGTCCTGATCTAGAAAACACCTGGCGTGTTATAGATACTACTCCAACGCTCCCTTTACTTGCAATGTGTCTAGACCCCTCCGGAGATATCTGGGTCGTCCAAAAAATCGCAAAACTAAAATCCCAATTCATACGCATACCTGTAAAAACCGGCCTGCCGAAAGAAGAGTCGGATTGGAAGATTTACGATATCCCATACAAAAACATAGGCAAGTACGCAACCGTAGCTGCTGACCATAACGGCCACCTTTATTATGGTGACAGAGAGCCAGGCACCAAAGTCGAATTGTTTGATCCCACTTCTAACCAATGGCTCCCTGATGAAGGAGACTATCCGTGGCTGGGTCTCAATAAGCTCCTAAAAGCAGAAGACGGAACCATATGGGGCGGCATGAATGGCGAGGTCTACCGTATTGACAACAAGGGCAAACGAACCCTTTATTCAAGGCAGCAACTTCAATTGCCCAAGGTCCCTTTCAAATTACACAAAACAAAAAATAACCGCTTATGGATTCTCAGTCATGTCAACCAGATCTATTCCATAGATATTGGAACAGATGAATGGCTGACTTATGAAAAGCTAAATTTCCAATGTGAATCCGATTCTGGAGTTCAATGGTTCCTTACCACCGGCAATCGAATCGTTTCACACAATGCACACACAAAGAAATGGTTGCTCTACGACAACAAAGATCATGGATTAGAGCAAATAACGGTCCTATTAGCCTCCAGTCACGGCTTATTATGGGCCGCTGGGAGTCACAAGGGCGAAGCAGCCATTAGCACTTTTGATGGAGAGAAATGGACGATTGATCAACAAGAGGGATTTGCTCGATCGATAAGTCCAAAATCTGCCTTTGAAGCAACTGATGGAACGATCTGGTTTGGAGCAGGGGATACCCGACTTTCAAGCGAACCACTTACTGGAGGAGCCATAAGATATAAAGTGCTGAAAGATAATAAAGTTCAATTCTTGGCCCACTATCAAACCCCATCACTACCGCATTCCCTCTATTCTATTGCTCAATCCGATCCTGACACCATTTTAATAGGCTCTGACGGCCTTTATACATTATCTCTGAAAACAGCCTCGACAGAACTCATTAAGCCCTACCTCGAGGAAGGCAACAAAACAGTGGACTTGCTATTGGATGAAAACGAGCATTTATGGATAGGCACCGAGACTCATGGCATTTACCAGGTAACTCAAAACCAACAGATCCGCTACATGATGGGAGATAATTTAGCCGGCCACAAACTAGTGGACTTGCTTGGCTTACAAGACAGATCAATCCTAGTATCCACCGACCAAGGGGCAAGCCGATTCGACGGAGTATCTTGGACTTCGCAAGTCTACCCAAAGTCATTTGCTATGACTGAACATCTTAGTCGCTTGGGTCAAGGCCATGATGGAAGCATTTGGTTTAGCTTCAGTAGAAGAGAGGTAAAATCAGCACTTGATTTGATTAGCAATAACAGGTCTTCACGAAGTATTCGGCATCGCCCTGAATCAAACCCACCAGACACCTTTATCACAACCTGGCTTGAACATGTCTCTCCACCCGGAAACTGTCACATTGAATGGTCAGCAGTGGATTTTGAATCAATGACTCCCTCCAGCAAACTGCAATATTCTTGGCGGTTAGACGGACTTAATTGGTCCGCATTTTCTAATAAAAAGGGCAAAACATTTGTAAACCTAAAACATGGCGACCATGTCCTTGAGGTACGTTCACGCGACCTAGCATTCAATATAGATCCCACTCCGGCAAAAATAAGCTTCTTTGTTGAACCACCTCTATGGCTGCAGCCGTGGTTTACTCTTTTGATTTTACTTCTGACTGGAGCAGCTACCTCGCTTGTATGGATATGGTTTTATTATCACGAAAAGCGTCTGAAAGACCGCGCCCAACATCTCGAAGAAATGGACCGTATTAAGACCAGCTTCCACATGAATCTTTCCCACGAACTCATGACTCCCCTCACCGTCATTAAAGGGCCTTTAGATGATTTAGAACAAATAGAAACCGATAGAAATAAACTAGACTTAATATCCATGGCCAAGCGCAGCGCTGACCGTATCTCCACTTTGGTAACACAGCTCCTCTATTTTCGCAAACTTGAACAAGGCAAACTAACTCTCGATCTAGTGAAAGGAAATTTCAACGAGAGGGTACAAGAAGCCGTTAATTTGATGAAGCCTTTAATCGACCGACACCAACTTCATTGTCAGCTAAGAGCAAAAGATACGATCACAGGTCTTATTGATAAAGACAAACTAGAAAAGATTTTAACAAACCTCATACATAATGCGATCAAATATACCTCCCCCGGCGGAACCATACTCATTAAATTAGAAACCAAGCTGGACAAATCAAATAAGGAAAAAAGACTCACACTCTCCGTTGAAGATGACGGAGTAGGCGTTGAAAAACAACATCTAGAAAATATCTTTAATCGCTTTTATCGAGCATCAAGTGACCCCATTATTGAGGGCTCTGGAATAGGCCTCAATTTAACCAAGGAACTCGTGGAGCTCTGGGGAGGCAGAGTCTATGCCGAGAGTCCTATCCGTGAACACCCTGATAAACCAGGCGCTCGTTTTGTTGTTGAATTACCGTTACTTTTTTCTGGGCACGCTGCTCTATCCAAGAAACATGAAAACTTATCCTAATGACAACGTCCATACGGTTATTCTTTTGGTTGAGGATGACCTGGATATCCGTAGCTACCTCAAAATGGGGCTCAGCAATGAGTATAAAATTGTTGAAGCAGAAAATGGTCAAATCGGCATGAAGCAAGCCCTTGAGCACATACCGGATCTAATCATTACGGACGTTATGATGCCAGGAATGAATGGTACAGAATTATGTCAAAGACTAAAAAGCACTCCAGAAACTTCCCACATACCCATTATCATGCTAACGGTTCAATCTTCCGATGATGATCAATTAAAAGGCCTCTCTTCGGGTGCTGACGACTACATTACTAAACCATTCAATCTCTTGATATTGAAAGCTCGCATATCCAACGTTCTCAAGTCGCGGCGACTTCTACGTGAACAGTTAAAAGAGCAATATTTGACAGGTGAACAACAACTATTCATCGAAAATACGAATGACAGAGCCTTCTTTACGAAAGCAAACCAGATCGTCAAAGACCATTACAACGAACCTGACTTCAATCCTCGCAATCTAGCCGACCACTTATCCATGAGTTTGCGATCCCTTCAAAGAAAACTCAAAGCCACACTAAATCAGGCACCTGCGGAATTCATCAATGAATTCAGGCTCCAACGGGCAGCTGAACTTCTGCTCACAACGAATACGAACATCACAGAAATAACTTTTTTAGTTGGCTTTGAAGAAGCCAGCAGTTTTTCTAGAATGTTTAAGAAGCGCTACGGCAAAAGCCCCAAACTTTACAAACAGTCTTACTTATCATCTGACGATGCCTAGCTCATGATCCAGGCCTAGAGTCCATTTAAACCGAAGGATGTCATAGAAGTTGAAGGAGATGCGCAAAATCTTGTGCTCCAAGAGGAAGAGAGTGAAAGAAAATGCATCAAACAGGTGATACCTCTTGGAGAGTCTATGTTTCTTGAGGCCAAGATCTTCTGCGAATCTTTAATTGTCGATGACATGATCGTTTTTAAATTAAAGACCTTGGTAAGCACTTCCTGTAACAGTAGCAGATTCGGTATTCCGAAATTTAATCTCTCCACCATTTACTTCGAATGTTGCTTTACCATATTGGCTTTCAACCATGCCTTGTTTTAAGAAAATACTTGCCCCCTTCATCCGAACGCCGACATCAATATCTTTGCGTCCATAAAATTTTGGTTGCACCATGGTGATGGGAGCTTGTTTCGAAACAGTTGGTTCGATTTGCATGACCAAACCTTTTTGCAAATTGCCCGCCGGTATATCCTCTGGCTTGGCATAGGGCAACCTAGTCATGGGGTTGAAACTAAAATTTACTAGGCTCACTCCTTTATCTCCGAGAGCCTTGATCCAGGCACCCCAGCCTGCTTCACTACCACCTATAAGGATATTGGCATTTCCACCGCCTGTTCCATCATGGTCAACGAAGTCAAATGCCCGCGTGGCTCCATTTGTAAAAAAAGCTGTTATCTGCTCATTTGCACCACTTCCTATGGTAATAGCGCCAGCTCCGCGCAAATTGGGAATGAGACTATATTCTGTCCCACGAAAAACTTGCTTCGTACTTGGCTTGTTATCAGCATCTCCGGG
Source organism: Verrucomicrobiota bacterium (assembly GCA_039192515.1). Classification (NCBI taxonomy): domain Bacteria; kingdom Pseudomonadati; phylum Verrucomicrobiota; species Verrucomicrobiota bacterium. The sequence continues at coordinate 107,690 of JBCCXA010000005.1, forward strand.
AATTTCAAATACGAAACCTGCTCTCTTAAGCTTTCCACTCTTATGTCTTACTTCAACAGAAGAGCTGAGTGTCCAATCTTGAGGCCTGATATGACAATTGTCTATCCAACCGATCGTTTTGCTCTTGCCAACTTTAAAAGCGATATTAAGAGCGGATCCGCATACTCTTGAAATGACATGTTGGTCACTATCATGAGTTGCAAAATCTATGGCGTTATAACAGTTTCCAAGAAAAACGCGTTGCACCCAACAACGCGGGCCCATTCCTTGAATAGTCCATGGATAAGGCTTGACGTCTTTATAAGACTGATGTGGATACCAGATAGCCAACCCTGCAATCCCAGAACCCCCTAATGCCTGTGAAGACTCCAGACGGATGAACGGAGTATTATCAGGCTTGCCGCGATCCTCCTTAATATCAGCAATAATGAGCGTTCTGGATTGAACCCCTCGAGGCATAAAATCGTTTACTCCCCTAAGCTCCACTCCTGAAGGCACACGGATAGGCTTGGTCAGCCTATAACGCCCCTGTGGCAAGTAGACCGTACCGCCTCCATCCTTACCAGCTTGATTCAAAACTCTTTGAAGAGCCTGCGTAACATCATTTGTACCATTAGAGGACACCCCAAAAGGTGCATTTGTAGCAACATACAATGCCTTTGGTCCAACGCGTGCAGGCAACCTATCAGGAATATCTTTGATTTCAGGAGGAGATTTTCCCAGATTTTTTGAAATTGTATGATCGACCACATTTAAATCTTGATTGGGCAAATTCAGATCAGGCGATCCCGCAAATTGATTACCTACCAGATGAATAAGGGGATATCGGCTATTCTTATCCTTTCCCCTTCCTTTACGGACTCCTTCTCCTTGATAGCGAATATGGTTGGCTGGATTTTTAAAAACAGAATCATAAATATCTAATGATCCGTTCACTGAGTCGATCGCGTAATGATTGTCGCCATCCCCCCAGCTCTCAAAAGCACATTCTTGAAGATTGACAACTTGACGATAGGAACCATCCATAAAAATGTTTGTTCCAACGCCATTGAATCTGCAATTATACATACGTAGGTTCGCCTGATCGTTTGCCAAGCCAAAAGGTCTACCACTTTTACTTAACTTAGCCCAATCTGAGTCCCACCCTTCGTTATCCATCTTCATAAGAACGCCATAAGTGTTGGCATTGATCGAGCTGTTAGTAATATACATTCGGTGGTGTGAGCCACCGCTAAAATGAACTCCTACTTCTACATCCTTGATGTCGATGTCGTACCAATAAGTCCAGCCGTGCGGAGGCATAAACTTTACGCCTGTATGGTAACCTTCTATATCCACATCAATAAAAATTCCGGCATCCTGGCGGTTTAGCTGAATACCAAAAGACTTCATATCAATAAGTGTCTTTGTTAACTCAGACAACTTGGGCGCTGCCTCCAACCCAGATTCACTCCAATACCGGGGCGATAATTTGATATATCGGCAGCGGGGAACAGCTGCTGCTTGCAGCATGGTAAGACCTGTATTCAGAGTTGTCCCATACAGGTTCATAACCGTCGAAAACCCCCCTGTTAAAACTCCCCGGTAGGAATTCACTAGTGTGATATTCTTGATGGCAGCATTTTTTACCAGATGGACTGTTGTTGGGTAAGGAACAACATCAGGGGCTTTCTGCTCTGGGTAAAAAATAGTAAGATCTCGAGCACCGCCTTCATCTGCAGATATAAAAGGCTTTCCTTGAACGTCCCCCCGACCAGCAAAAGCTAGCAAAAGAGTTCCTCCAACTTTTACATCTTGGTCAGTCGGTTTTTTCCAATCTCCACGCAAGGTAACGCCTCTCGGAATAGACAAATTACCTTCAACACGATAGCGCCCCTCTGGGGCAAACACTGTTCCTCCCGTTTCCTCTGCGTCTTTTAAAGCCTGAGCAAAAGATGCTGTAGCATCGGATTGGCCCGTTTTATCAGCAGAATAAGGAGCCTCTGTAACATCATAGGTGATAATAGGCACTAAATCTTCCGTCCCATAGCGCAGTGCCACTTGCCTTGGCTCAGGACCGTCGCCGATTCCTTGAGCACACAGAGCGTTAGCAATGAAAACTATATTGATAAAGCCATATAAAAGAAACTCTCTATTGAGTAATCGAACTTGAAACATCATGAAAATTTTTCTGTTTATTTAAATTAGTTATCATAGAAATCGAGATACGTCACGGACTTTAGCCATTACTCTTAAGAAGAACAAACGTTTACTTTGGTGAATACCAGAGAAGCATTTTTTCGAATTAATGATGAACGCTGACAAACCTTCTGGGCTCCTCAGTCTGAATCCGTGCATCCAGCATCATAAGCTAAGGACTCCTAGACGCTCCGTTTAAACCTGGGTGATGAGGTAGAGACTTAAAGATCTCTAAAAAAATGATGCCTCATAGCCATAGTTCAGGATAGTGATCAAATATCATCCATTTCATCTCGTTTTATGATCTTGCATTTGGGGTCCTAATAAATATTGGTCCTTCCTATCTCGAAAGCAGACCAGTAGAAGAGGCAAATAAAAATCAGCCCCGAAGATTGCTCCTCGGGGCCAAAATAATCAATAAACTCTCAATGCAAATGGAACTACATCTTGGTAAGCGCTTTGTGGCGAGCTTCTATAGCTAACTTCTTAGCCTTACGCTCTCCATGAGTGCTTACGAAAAATTTCTTACAACGCCTTTTTCCAGGTGCAGGACTCCAAGCAGCTTGCCACACAGGATAGGAAATTCCCTTGACTGTATGAAAGGTGCGGCAAACTCCAGGTATTCCGGACTTATTGTTTGATTTTTTAATTTCAGCATAATCGCGGCGCGACATCTCTGGATGTTTCTTCATCACAGCATCGCGGTATTTGACAGCCGCATCTTTAGAGGCCTTTGCAGAGCCGTAGGTTTTATAACCAAAATACTTTTGGTGAACTTCGCCTTGTCTTCTCAACTTGACTAAGATCGCCATATTTTTACCATCTCTTCCCTTAAGGAAGTTAAGGCCATAATTCGCTTTTATTTTTTTCATAGCAATGTTTTCTCTCTCTGTAATAAACTAATATTTAATTCGGAGTCTTTACCATAAACTAAAGTCATTTCTGACACTTAATTGAAACAAACGGAGATAGATTATAACCCAACAAGTAAAACGATGCAAATAGCACCCGAATGAGCCCAAATGTGCTGCAAAAGGGGCGCCTAGAACCTAAAAATGCCTCAATAGCGGAATCAAATTCCGCGAGTGCTCATAATTTCGTTACCATCACCTAGAATAGCAATACGCGGTTGATGCGTTGAAAGGGAGTTTTCGTCCAGCAACACAAAGCTTAGAATGACAACTAGGTGTCCAATTTCCCCCTTGTGAGCTGCTGCGCCGTTCAGACTGATCATCTTGCTGCCTCTCTCTGCGGGTATGGCATACGTCTCAAAACGCTCACCATTGGTAATATTACCTACGAGTATCTTCTCGTATGGTGACATCCCTACCTTGTCCATGAGATTTTCATCTATGGCCATGCTCCCCTGGTAATCTACGGACGCGTCAGTAACGACAGCCCTATGAATCTTTGATGACAACACTTGCTTGAACACTGCCAATAGGTTAGACCGATCTGCTCTACGGTCAAGGTTTGGTCTCAGAGACTCTTAAAAAGTCTCTATTATTCTTTGATTCAGACCCAGAATCCTCTTTTACTTGTCAATGAACCAGCTAGTATTTCACCTCTATGGAATTGGCCAAAGCATATGAGCCCAGTAGTGTAGAAGATAAGCTCTACACTCGCTGGATCGAACAAAAGTCCTTTCACGCTAACCCAGACTCCGAAAAGCCTGCTTATTCCATTGTCATCCCCCCGCCTAATGTCACCGGTGTCCTCACAATGGGACATGTTCTCAATAATACTATTCAAGATATTTTAGCCAGACGCGCACGTATGACTGGACATGAGGTTCTTTGGCTACCTGGGACGGATCACGCAGGGCTAGCCACTCAGTCAGCTGTCGAAAAAGCTCTACGCAAGCCGGATCAGTTACCTCCCTCTGTAAAAGCTAAGTTAGATTCTTTTGCACTTCCCGAAAAAACGAAGCTAAACAGACAAACATTAGGTCGAGAAGCTATGCTGGAGTTGATCTGGGCATGGACTAAAGACCGCGGGGGCATCATCATTGAACAACTCAAGAAACTCGGCTGTTCCTGTGATTGGGATCGTGAGCGCTTTACCTTAGATGATGAGTATTTGAAGGATGTTCAAGAGGTGTTCGTCAAGCTCTATGAAAAAGGCTATATGTATCGTGGTCTACGCATGGTTAATTGGTGCCCCGCCTCGCTTACTGCCATCTCCGATGAAGAAGTTGAGATGAAACCCCAAAAATCCAAACTCTACACCATGCGCTATGAAGTTGCTGAAGATCCCGGACGTTTTTTAGAAATCGCCACAACCCGCCCAGAAACACTTATGGCCGATACTGCCGTAGCTGTGCACCCTGAGGATGAGCGCTATAAAGATCTAGTAGGTAAACACGCTGTTCGACCATTCCCCCAGGCTGAAATCCCCATCATTGCCGATGACTACTTGGACATGGCATTTGGAACAGGAGTACTTAAAGTAACGCCCGCACATGACAAAAATGACTTTGAAATCGGCCAGCGCCACAAATTGCCTGTGATAGATATTCTCACTCCAGAGGGGAATATTCATTGCCCTGAAGTTCCCCAGATACATGGCATGGAGCGGTTTGCTGCACGAAATAAAGCGGCTAAGATGCTAGAGGAGATGGGACAACTGGCAAAAACTGAGGACTATCAAAATCATGTTGGCTATTCCGAGCGCGGGAAAGTTCCTATTGAACCTCGGCTCTCCGAGCAGTGGTTCCTCAAATATCCTAAAATTAAAGAGTCTTTGGATGTCGTCCGAGGTGAGCGACAACTGATTAACTTTTTTCCGGCTCACTGGGAAAAAACCTATGCTCATTGGCTAGAAAATATTCAAGATTGGTGTATTTCACGTCAAGTTTGGTGGGGGCACCGAATACCTGTTTGGTATAAAAAAGATGCCTCGGGTAAAATCATCGAAACCAAAGCATCCATCGACTGTCCTGGATCGTTAGATGATTGGGAACAAGATCCTGATACCATGGATACGTGGGCCTCCTCCTGGCTTTGGGCTTACGCCACGATGGACCAAAAGACCCGCAAAAAATTTTATCCTACATCTGTCTTAGTTACCGGGCCCGACATTATTTTTCTCTGGGTCGCTCGCATGATCATCGCGGGTCTCGAACTGGAGCCTGGAAAGTCTTCGGATCTCTCAGATAACATTGCCTTCAAGGATGTCTATTTCACCGGACTGATCCGCGACAGCAAAGGCAGAAAAATGTCGAAATCACTAGGCAATTCTCCCGACCCTCTCCAGCTCATTGCAAAGTATGGCGCTGATGGCCTACGCTTTGGCCTCATGCGCATTGCGCCAAAAGGCCAAGACATCCGCTTTGACGAGAAGCAAATTGAGGAAGGCCGAAATTTCGCCAATAAACTCTGGAATGCCTGCCGCTTTCGCACTCTCCATGGCCCTATCCATTCCAAAGCTAATCCATTTGCTACCGAGCACAAACTCTCCCCGTACGCTCACCACGTTCTTGCCGAGCTGCACGACTTAATTGAAAAGGTGGAAGAGGCCTTTACAAAATATGAATTTAATACAGTCGGCGCATCCATCTATAGCTTTGTATGGGATACATTCTGTTCGCGCTTTCTAGAAGTCGCTAAAGCAGACTTCGGCGATGAAGGTTCTGAGACACGGAGTGGAACCCTGGCCACCATCGACTTCGCTATTCATCACATCCTTAGACTCCTTCATCCATTTGCCCCATTTATAACTGAAGAGCTTTGGCATGGGCTTGGCTTCGCTGAAAGTCCGACAGATACCATCCTCTTTTTCTCCTATCCTCGTTCAGAAAATAATCCATGCAAGCCAAGCGACCGCAAATTAGCGGAGCATACGAGAAAAATATATCGCAGTGTTGATCTGGGCCGTGGATTACGTGGAGAATTCCAAATTCCAACGAATCAAAAAGTAAAAATGTTACTCCACCCATCCGCAAAGAGCGAACCACTCTCTGAGGGAGATAACCATACACTTAAAGGCCTTTTGAACTTAGAAACTCTTGAGATCACCTCGGAAAGTAATGACAAAATTCCCAGTATTATCACACCCATAGGCGATCTTTACTTACCACTTGAAGGCGTTATTGATATAGAAAAAGAAAAGGCGCGCTTAGAGAAAGAGCTAGCAAAAGCTCAAAATGATTATGACCGTGAAACCAAGAAACTCCAAAACCATCATATGCTTGCTAAAGCTCCAGCAGAAAAAGTTAACGAGTGGCGTGAGCTTGCTCATGCCGCGCAGGATAAGTTACGTAAAATCAAAAAGTCCTTAGAAAACTTAAACTAATTGTGCAATGACTCCCATCATCCATATCAAATCTCTACTTTTTGCTCTTGTCCTAACTTGGGCCATTACTTTACAAACTGCCAAGAGCCAAGACTCTTCATCACAGGTTGATGCCGCTGTCGTAAAAATCATCAATTACTCTCAAAAGAACGATTGGTACTCACCTTGGCAATCTCGTAACGTTCGCAGCGGCTCAGGAAGTGGCTTTGTCATAGAAGGCAACCGCATCATGACCAACGCCCATGTTGTTGCTGATTCTAGAAAGCTACTTATCTTCTTTGAGAAGGATCCTAAACCTTACCCGGCCAAAGCTGAATTTATTGCCCATGATTGTGATTTGGCAATAATCGTCCCGGAAAATATGGAACGCCTCAAGGCTATCAAGCCTCTTGAAATTGGCGAGCTACCTAACATACGCTCGCAGGTCACTACACATGGTTATCCAGCTGGAGGCAACAGAATTTCTACTACCATTGGGGTAGTCTCCCGAATCGAAATCAACACCTATATTCACTCTGGTGTCGACACCCACCTATCCGTTCAAACAGATGCCGCCATCAACCCCGGCAACAGTGGCGGACCTGTTACCAAAGATGGAAAGGTAGTAGGTGTCGCTTTCCAAGGTAATCCGAACCTACAAAACACCGGTTTTTTTATTCCACCACAAGTCGTCAATCATTTCCTCCAAGACATTAGTGACGGAACTCATGATGGATTTCCCAAACTCGCCATTACAACTGACAACATGCAAAACCCATTTGCTAGATCATATGCTGGAATGAAAAAAGAAGACAGTGGCGTCCGCGTAAACATTGTCAAAAAAGGCGGTATAGCGGATGGCCATTTGCAGCGGGGAGATATCCTACTCGAAGCAGACGGCTACAATATTGCGAATGATGGAACTATTTTATGGAATGACCTCCGCCTACAAGCCTCCTTTCTGCTGGACCTGCACCAAAAAAGCCAGTCCCTTTCACTTCGCGTTTTACGGGATGGCGACCACCTAGACCTCGATATTCCACTCGCAAGAAAAAACCCTCAAAGGCTACAACGTGTCCCTCATAATGAAGCGCCCAAGTACTATATATATGGAGGGTTAGTCTTTGTTCCTTTAACGCGGGGAGCTCTTATGACCTACGGAGACAAATGGCAACAAAAAGCAGACTCCGAACTCATCTATGAAGCATACTATAGACCCATTGAAGAGAATTATCCGCTTGATCGCGGCAAAATCATTCTCCTCAGAAGGTTAGACCATGAGGTCAATAACCGTATCTCATGGTATCAAAATGAAGTGATCAAAACAGTAAACGGAAAAGCTGTTTATACTCTCGAAGACTTAGTCGAAGCCATTGAGAGTCATCAAGGACCCCAGCATTTTATTGATTTCGAATACGCAGGCAAATCCCTCGCCTTAGACCGCGAGCTAGCAGATACCTCAGGCCAGGAAATTCTTAAACGCTACGGCATCAACTCAGATAGAAGACTATGAAACACTTATTTATTATTTCCTATGCCCTGTTAGGTTTAGGGCATCAACTCTTTGCTGACGCCACCTATGAAAAGTGTGTGGTAAATATACAAGTTACTTACCAAAGCTGGAACCAATATGAGCCATGGAAAAAGGCTACGCCTAGGACCAGAAGTATTGCTGGCGTGGTCATTGACAACAATCAGATTTTAACAACCGCATACTATCTGGTTGATGCAACATCCATCCGCGCCTTAAAACTGGGTCAACCCAAACATTACCCCGCTCAATTGATCCATAGTGATCCTCAACTCAACTTAGCTATTGTAGCTGTTGAAGACCCTGCTTTCTACAGCGACCTAGAACCTACTAAACTTGCTGAGAGAAGCATTAACAGTGGCACTGCGCTAACAACAAAATGGGATGAAGGTGTTTTAGAGAAAGCGGAATGTCGTTTCATTCGCGCCGAGGTTAATAAAAGCACGACAGGCTATTTTGACACCCTTGAAATCAAGATGAAAACAGATATGACTGGCGGCGGCTGGGCTAAGCCAGTCTTTCATGACAACTCACTCATTGGTATGACCGCGTTTCAAAACAACAAAGACGTCGCATCCATTATCCCTGCCGAACTTATCAACGCGTATTTAGAAATCTTTGAAACCAAGCCCTACCCAGGATTTCCCTCTCTAGGACTAAGCTATCAATTTAATAGAGACCCTGCTTTGTCAAACTACCTAGGACAAGAGGATGAGCAAAAGGGAATTATTGTTCGCCAGTGTTACCCCGGAGCCTCTGCTTATGGCCAGCTACAGCCCATGGACATTATCCTGCAACTAGATGGTCACTCTATCGACGCCAATGGAAACTATGAACACCCCTACTATGGCCGGCTGGATTTCCGGTACATTGCACTAGAAGGACACACAACTGAGGACAGCATCGAGGCTATAGTCTTGCGCAACAAGAAAACAGAAAAGGTTACTATAGCTTTAGAATATTTCTCTCCCAGCGAACCCCTCATTCCTTGGAGTGAGCCTAACAAAACTCCCTATTACTTCATTGCTGCAGGACTCGTTTTTCAAGAGTTTCGGACGGATTTCTTAAGAGCCTGGGGCGACAAATGGAAAAGTCGCATCCCCCAGCACCTACGTATTAAACAAGACTTAAATAAACTCAACCAAACCGAGTCTCAGAAAAAACTTATTATGCTCACTTACGTTTTCCCGGATAATTCCAACATAGGATATCAGGACCTTAAATTCTTACTGGTAGATAAGATTAACCACCAACACATAGATTCCATGACTGACGTGAATCAAGCATTTTCTCAGCCTTTGGACTCTTATCACGAGATCACCTTTCACCCTAATCAAGTGCGAGCAGATATTATTTTAGATGCTACCACAACCGAGGAGACTACCAAACGTATTCTACAAAAATACAACATTCCCCAGAGCATGCGATTACCTGGAGAAGGCTAAGCCATAAACCTCCTCATCCCCCGGCTTATTGAGCTGCCAATAGGGGATACGAAGACTGGTTCTTTTGACTAATTTCCCTCCGTCGCGCTTCTTCCATTCTACGAGTTCGTGGGGTGATGATTTATCAAATAGAAATTGATCCTTGCTCTCTCCTTCAACCAGGACCAGCCAGCCCTGAGGACTATCTTTCACACTTATTTGCACACTCTCAGGTTTAAGGGAATCTGCCTTATTTGTGACCGTTGTAGTCATAAGAAGCGCCGTAAAACTCTTACCATCCTTCCAAGCCATCGTTCGCAATTTCCAGGGCAGTTCATCATAAAACAACAAGTCATCAGGCAGTTTAAGTTTCTTTTCCACCTGATCCATCCCTTGCCAGTAGGTCCTTGCGGTGTAGTTTAGCTTACCTTTTTCAATTCTGCCCTCTTTATAAGTATTTCCACAGCTATCTATGCTAGCTAGGCTAAATTTAATAAGATTTCCGGTCTTCTTATGCCAAAAATTTGAATGCATCTGATAGTAATCATAACTACCTGTCGGAACCTTTATCACCTGATTCAGTTTGATCACCTCATAGGCCCCCTTCTCTCTCCAGTCATCTGCTTTTACCATGGCCTTTGCTGAAAACATTTCTTTCACAAGGATATGCCTTACTTCCGTCTTTCGAGGCATCCCATAACGGACTTCAATCGCATCAAAGACTGAGATCTCAGCCAACCCATCATCCCATAGCTCATCTTCTAATAAGTCCTGAGTAAAAGCCTCTGCTAACACATAAACATTTGAAGCCCATAAGTAGAAAAATAGAAATATGCTACAAACTTTCATCCTAAAAGCTATCACGTGTGCTTCAAAAATCTAATTTCTAGAAGGTATTCTACTAAATTAAATCCTTCATCTAAATCGATCTGGCAGCTCAATTCATTTCCATTTCGCAGACTGCTTTCACCAACTCTGCATATAACAAATAGACTCTTTGGTAAACTCTTCGGGTGACCAGGCAGCAAAAGTCTTGTCTAACGCTGTATCATACGGTCCTCTTTTCATTTCTAAAATCACGGTGTCCTTTTCTAGAACAAGAAACGAATGCCAAATATTCGGCTCAATATCGATCACGCCATTCACTTCATTTGCAGACAACTCTATTTTCTGCTCGATCTCACCTTCCCCAGAAAAGACTATGAATCTCAAAGCTCCCTTCAACAACACCACTGTTTCCGTTGCTTCCTCTCTCGCATGCATATGGGGACGAATATAAGTCTCTGGCTGCATAAAATTAAGCATTCTTTGAACAAGCGCGTCCTGAGTCCGGTGGATTGGCAAAATCACCCGCTTTCTCTTGCTCTGTCGAGATCCCTCTATACCCCTTGCCATCATCTCAGAATTCAAGGCAAAGATGCCACCTGATATATTATCGAAAGCTAACTTCATCAGCTCCATACTCTCACAAAGACCTCATCCGGTCTCTAATGAACAATGAAAACCAGGCATTTATTTCAAAGAACGTTTTAATCATTTATTCCTAGACTTTTCCCTAAAGTGTGTCTTCCGCAGGGGCGATATCCTATTTCATAATTTGTTACCCTTTTGTTGAAATCCACATTGCTACTCACTTGATTTGTCATGGCCATATCGTTAAGTAAAGATTCTGCCGATATTAAAAAAGAGTTAGCTGAAGTATTAAATGGCCCTGCGGACAGCATCGAGCTAACACCTATGCGGACCAGTCAAACCAAAGAATCTTACAAGATCATTTTCAATGATGAACCTCTTTTCGTTAAGCGTTATTTCCAAGGACCGAATCGCACCACAGATCGCCTGGATCAGGAATGGGCCTATCTAACTTTCCTTAAGGAAAACGGAATTTCTAATGTGCCCAGTCCCATTTCCTATTGCCCGGAAAAGGGTATCGGGGTCTATAGTTACATAGAGGGCAAAGCACCGAAACCGAGCGATTTTCAAGCGTCTCTTCTGGATGAGGCTCTAAGTTTCCATCTAGCGGTAAATGTCCACAGACAGGATATAAGCACGGAGGGGCTCACCAACTCACTAGATGCAGCTTTTTCTATTAACGACCACATGGAGCGAGTAGAGCTGCGCATCAGCCGCTTACAATTTATCATAGGCAACTCACAGATAGAGAAGAAATGCAAGAACTTGGTTGAAAGCACCTTAGAACCATTGTGGGCAGATATCCGCGATCACCTGCAAGTAGCAGCCTTATTACTTGGAACCCCCTCAAACATATCTCTTTCCCCTATTGACTACTGCTTATCTCCTGCGGACTTTGGTTTCCATAACTGCATGATTGACTGCTCAGGAAAGCTGTTTTTTGTTGATTTTGAATATGCTGGGTGGGATGACCCTGCACGTATGATTGGCGACTTCTTTCATCATCCTTCCTACCCTCTCCCATACCGCTACCACAAGCGGTTCATGGAGCGAGCGCTAAGCATATATAGAAACCCTGATTGGCACATTGAAAGATGTGCAATTCTGGAGCCAGTCCACATGATCAAGTGGTGTTGCATCTTGCTAAACCCATTTCTCCCTATAGAAGCGACCGGGCAAAACTTACATATCGCAAAAGAAAATCAAGGACAACTCAAAGCAGATCATTTGCTCAAAGCCGAGCAATTGCTCGAACATACCCGAGAAAAATTATCAGAACTCACCTGACAACAGCATTCAACTCGTTTTCTTTAGGTCCCTATGGCATCGCTCGTGTTTCATGATTAAACCCAGAGCTACTATTAGAATAATTTTTTAAATACCGATACAGATCTCTGCTTTTGAGGTAGATCTTTCCAAGAAAGTGCCGCTCCCCTCAAAGGTGCTGTCTCACTATATTTCTTCTTATCATCATCACTTTCAGTATAAACTTTTGAGACTGTTTGCGTAATCCTGGCTGAGCGCTTCACCTTAAACTGAATCTCACAGAGCACGGAGCCTAATTTAATTTCATCCCCCGAATGAATACCAAACTCAAGTCCACGCTCACCATTTACTTCGATGCCATTGGTAGACCCAAGATCGGTGACCTTTAGTAGATGCTTATCCATGGTAAAGACACAATGATGCACAGAGATTGTGACATCGGGGATGATTATTTCACAGCTCGAGGCTCGTCCTACTCGTGTGCGAGAATGCTGAATATAAAAGGTTTCTCCATTCTTTGACCCACTTTTCACGGCCAAGCTAATGGCGCAGTTTTTGAAATCGACCACCTTTTGAATACCGGTCGTTTCACATGACTCTATCAAAAGCTCTTGCGCGCCTTCTTCTTTTAAAACATCATCCTGCTGGTCTAGAAAAAATCCAACTAGCATCTGCTCTACCTCAATATTTAACGAGGTGAAGTTATCCTTTGGCTGAACTCCAGGATCCCAAGTGCAATTCATTTCTTCATTTCTTAGAAATGCCCATAGGGCAGGCAATCCCATTTGCTCCTGATTTGTTTCAGCATGAATGATCCGCCCTTCATCTAAAAAAATGTTTCCGACAAGAAGCCCCTTTACTAGGACTAATTTCCCACTCTCCCTGTTGGACGCTAATCCTTGCAGGCATTCCCCTATATGGTACATCTCTGACATATATTAAGAGATCGGATTGCTCAACTCATTAACAAGATTCTTTTGGATGCTATATGCAACGCTGAAAAAAACTCCTCATCGTAGGAGAAAGACCCTCATCAAACTATAAAATCAGAAAGCTTAAAGAAGGTATTATTTTCTCAATAATAGCCTTATCCTCCTCTATTCATAGAGTTTTACACTTTCTTTAACTTCTTTACCTAGCCATAAGGGCATTAACCGTCCCTTTGAAGTGAGATTTTTGCCGTCATCTTGCAAAAATTAAAGCCCTCAAAACCAACGACCGATATATCCCTTAGACAGCATGATACATCCGCGAACAAAACTACAGAATGCGAAGAGTCTGCAACTGAACCAGACGCCCTCAAAATTACAACTACTACGGGAAGTTTTAGAGGCGGTCATGTGGGAATTCAGCACAATCAAAGAGCAGCGCTGGGAAGCACTTCCAGAGCTTAGCAGAAGAAAACAACAACTCTTAACTCGCATGAGTGAATTCGACTGGACACCCCTTCCTTTAGATAGAGAGAACCCTGAGATCTCCATCATCCGGTCTCAAATCATGGATTTAGAATTTCAAATCAAACAAAATTTAGAAACACACCTAGGTATCATAGAAAATCAGCTCGATGATCTACAGCAACGCCATAGTCGATGGAGAGCAGCAATTGATCCCTACAGGAAAAGATGATTTTTCATTAATACATATCTCCTAGTTAGTTAGTTCATTAGAAGCCGGACCCCCTAAGTCCGGCTTCTTGTCTTATGAATCTATGTCCCAGACCCTCGGTTCAAGTCAAAGAGTCACGAAGGCGGATAATTCGATCATGACAAACCACCGAATACCCACCCTTTGTAAAAAATCATGTAGTTTTTCTAAAAGATTTTATAAGCCTGCTCATAGAAGAGCAACGAAAGGAAGCAGTCAGAGATAACACAAAATGTGTACAGCTCGGTCCGTTATCCTGCGACCGATCTTCACCTACCATCCTCCGGCTCATTCTCATCTGTCATCCCACGGCTTGACCGGGAAAGCGAAAAAGATTTGTGCGGAGCACCATATCGCTTAGATCGGGGTCGGTGTCAGGGGATCAAATTCAGAAAGTTTTGTGCAAAGGATCATGCTTGGACGACAAGATGCATCCTGCGTGCATCGCTTATTTCCCCTGGACCCTCCGATCAAGTCGGAGGGTGACGTAGGGGGGTAGTCGAAGGGATGACGAAGGTGTAGAGGTTGGGTCCACCGACGATGCCAAGTGGGGAG